>DASSZC010000293.1:0-2250 GCA_035702925.1 Gemmatimonadaceae bacterium
GACGACGACGTGATGCCGGTGGGCGATGCCCGCCAGTTCGATGGCGATCTGCGCCGCGTGTTCGCCACCGTCGCCGATGCGCCGGCAGGGGAAGCGGCGGCGAACTATCTCCGGCGGAACGGAGGAGAGCTGGTGGCGCGGATCTCGTACTGGGCGGGGGTGAGCCCGGGCGCCGTTCGCTCCCTGCTGCGAGCGCTCGCCGAGCGAGCGACGACGCTGGAGCTTCGCGTCGCGGGACTGGAGGCGGCGACGTTGATCGAGCTCACGGCCTTCGGGACCGCCGTGATGATGCATTGGCGATACACTCACGCCTTTCGCGCCGCGCGCGCCGAGGTATCAAGGTGAAGATCGTGCTGCTGCACGGCGCGGACGCCGCCGAGCCGCCGGAGGATCCGGTGCTCGGGCAGATCGAAGGGGCGCTGCGGGGTCTCGACCACGAGACGGTGCGGGTCGCGGTGGCGGGGGACGTCGAGGCCGTGGTGCATGCGCTGCGCACGGCGGATCCGGGGCTCGTGTTCAATCTCGCCGAATCGTTCGACGGCAAGAGCGCGCTGGAGTCCAACGTGGCGGCGCTGCTGATTCTCATGGGCTATCGGTACACCGGCTCGAGTCCGGCGGGCCTGCTGATGGCGGGCGACAAGAGCCTCACGAAGCAGGTCCTCGGATTCCAGGATATCCTGACGCCGCAGTTCGCGACGGTATTCCGCGGCGCGCTGGACCACGTGGGTGACCTGACCTTTCCGCTCATCGTGAAGCCGCCCCAGGAAGACGCGTCGCTCGGCATCACGTCCAAGAGCGTGGTGCGCGACATCAAGGAGCTGTTCGGCACGATGGACGCGTTGCAGCGCGAGTTCCAGTCGCCGGTGCTGGTGGAGGAGTTCGTGGAGGGGCGGGAGTACTACGTGGGCCTGCTGGGGAACGTGAACCCACAGCCGCTGCCGGTGATCGAGCTGGATTTCAGCGCCTTTCCGGCCGATCGCCCGAAGGTGGCCAGCTACGAAGCGAAGTGGGGCGAGGGCGGGACCGGGGCGGAGGGCGAGTCGGGGGCGGAGTTCGCGGGGACGAAGTCCATCTTTCCCACCGACCTGTCGCCGGAGCTGACGAAGCGCATGCAGGACGTGGCCGTGGAAGCGTTCAACGCCCTGCGGCTGCGCGACTACGGGCGGGTGGACCTGCGCGTGACGCCGGACGAGCGGATCTACGTGATCGAGGTGAATCCCAACTGCTACCTCGAGCGCTCGGGCGAATTCGCGCGCTCCGCGGAGAAGGCGGGGATCCCGCACGACGGGCTCGTCGCCCGGATCGTCGAGCTGGCCCAGGCGCGCTACTCGCGCTGACCCGGTGGATGAAACGAAAGAAGCCGGCGCGTTGGCGCCGGCTTCTCCGTATGCGACGACGAACTGCTTACTTCGAGGACTTCTTGCGCGAAGACTTACGCGCGCCCTTCTTCGCCGTCTTGCGGCGGGCGCCCTTCTTGGCACCAGACTTCTTGGCCGACGACTTCTTGCGAGCCGACCCCTTCTTGGCGCTCTTGCGCCCGCTCTTCTTAGCAGCCATGGAAAACTCTCCTGTAACGGAGTGGAACGCTCGATCGAACCCCCGGTGGTTCGGACGAGCCAGCGGTCAGCACCGAAGTGCCTGCCCGCCGCACCACGGCCTCATGGCGAGACCGTGAAGACCCAGCGACACGTTCAGACTGCGTCGCTCAAGCTTGTGAAATTGAAGTCCCTGACCTTCAGCGGTGGAACCATCACGGCCTGCCCCGGCCCGCCGTCCTCGCTCGCGCTGACCCGCACCGGCGTGCCGAGCGCTTCCAGATTGTTCAACATGAAGACGGGCGAGTCGTTAAACCGCAAATTCTTTACCGCGCGGGTGATTTTCCCGTTTTCGATCAGGAACGTGCCGTCGCGTGTCAGTCCGGTGTAGAGAATCGTGCGCTGGTCGACCGGCCGAAGATACCAGAATCGGGTGACGAGCAGACCGCGCTGCGTCGATGCAATCATCTCTTCCATGCTGGTGGACCCGCCGCTCATCTTGAGCGAACCGCCACTTGCCGTAGGAGAGACGCCTTTCTTCTGCGACCAGTAACGATCGTAGTTCAGATTCTTGACGACACCGTTCTCGATCCACACGCTCCGGCGCGTCGGCAACCCCTCGTTCGTGAAGGGTGCACCGGCGACATCGGGGTCGAACGGGTCCGACGACAGCGACACGCGTTCGTCGACCACCTTCGTGCCGAGCTTGTTGCCG
>DASSZC010000043.1:0-4771 GCA_035702925.1 Gemmatimonadaceae bacterium
GGGCGGACAGGAAAAATATACCGCGCGAGGGAGGCGGGCAAGGCCGACGCAGGGGGGGGCGACGGCGATGCATGGAAGTCTCGAAACGGCTGGATGCATGGAAGGTTCGAAAGGGCTGGATGCATGGAAATAGAGAGGGCGAGGCCACTGGGGTCAGGAACGGCGGTAACGGCTTCCCATCCCATGCATCCGGGCAGCTTCGAGACTTCCATGCATCCGGGCAGCTTCGAGACTTCCATGCATCCAGCCGTTTCGAGACTTCCATGCATCGCCGTCGCCCCCCTGCGTCGGCCTTGCCCGCCTCCCTCGCGCGGTATATTTTTCCTGTCCGCCCGCGAGAGCGGGTAAGTCATGCTGCCCCTTGGTGTAACTGGCAACACGTCGCACTCTGGATGCGAAGAGTCTAGGTTCGAGCCCTAGAGGGGCAACCTTTCAAGTTGGAGACAGTCGAGCCCACCCCGGTCCTCCGGGGTGGGCTTTCGCTTTTCCGGTGAATCCGGAACGAGCGAGCGCGGGTCACCCCGCCGCCCCATCGGCTTGCGACCCGAGGCTGCGGGGTCGTCGAGCGCTGGAGCTGGACGCCGCTGGCCGGCTCGCGGGTCCGGCAGACGGCGCAGGTGACGACCGACGGCGGGACGACCACGTCGTATTATGTTCAGTCGCGAGCGCTCGAGCCCGGCTTGCCGAGCCGCCATCAATCCTGGACCGCGGAGCACGACATGAGATTCCCGGCGCGGCTGCCCCTGACGTTAGGCATGACGATGGGACTTGCGGCTTGTGCCTCACTGCCGGGGCCGGGGACGCCGTCGAACGGGACCGACGGGGACTGGCCCGCCTACGGCCGTGACCGCGGCGGGGAGCGCTTCTCCCCCCTCAGCCAGATCGACCGGTCCAACGTCGCGACCCTCGCCGTCGCCTGGCGGTTCAGCACGGGGGAGGCGGGGCCGGGGTACGAGACGGGGGCGCGCACTTCCTTCGAGGCGACGCCGCTGGTGGTCGGTGGGACGATGTACTTCAGCACGGCGTTAGGCAGGGTCTTCGCCCTCGATGCCGCGACCGGCGCCGAGCGCTGGCGCTTCAACCCCGGGGTCGCGCGGGCCGCGCACTTCGGGGACTTCACGAGCCGCGGCGTCTCGTACTGGGTCGACCCAGCGGCATCCCGCGGCGCGCGCTGCGCAGTGCGCATCTTCGTCGTGACGATCGATGGGCGCCTGATCGCTCTCGACGCGGCGACCGGAGGCACCTGCACCTCCTTCGGCGACGGCGGGAGCGTCGACATGCGGCGCGGGCTGCGCAACGCGCCCTCCGAGTTCGAGGAGTACGAGGTCACTTCGCCCGCCGCGGTCGTCAACGGAACGCTCGTCGTCGGCTCGGCGGTGGCGGACAATGGCCGCACCGATGCGGCGACCGGCGAAGTGCGCGCCTATGATGCACGCACCGGCGCGCTGCGCTGGAGCTGGGATCCGGTGCCGCAGGACTCGACCGATCCCGCGTACGCGACGTGGGAAGGCCGAGACGCGCATCGTACCGGGGCGGCCAACGCGTGGAGCGTGATCGCCGCCGACTCGGCGCGCGATCTCGTCTTCGTCCCGACCAGCAGCCCGAGTCCCGACTACTACGGCGGGATGCGGCTCGGCGACAACCGGTACGCGAACTCGATCGTCGCGCTGCGGGTGTCGACCGGCAAGGTCGTGTGGTCGTTCCAGACGGTGCACCACGACCTCTGGGATTACGACAATGCCGCGCCGCCGCTGCTCGCGACCGTGAGGCGCGACGGCCGCGACATCGCGGTGGTGATGCAGGCGACGAAGTCGGGAATGTTGTACGTGCTCGATCGCGACAACGGCGTTCCGGTCTTCCCGGTCGAGGAGCGTCCCGTTCCATCGAGCACCGTCAGCGGCGAACGCGCTTCGCCGACACAGCCCTTCTCGACACTCCCCGCGCTCAGCCCGCACCGCCTGACGGTGGAGGACGCGTTCGGCGCCGACAGCGCCGATCGCGCCGCGTGCCGGGCGACGCTCGCCTCGCTCCGCAACGAGGGGATCTTCACCCCGCCCTCGACCGAGGGGACGCTGGTCGTGCCGTCGAACGTCGGTGGCGCGCATTGGGGGGGGCTGGCGTACGACAGGACGCGGCAGCTGGTGATCGTTCCCGTGAACGAGGTCGCGGCGCAGGTACAGCTCCTCCCGCGCAGCAGCCCGCACGCGATGGACGAGCCGGGGTGGGAGTACGCCGGGATGCGCGGGACGCCGTACATGCTGCGCCGGCGCATCCTCCTCTCCCCGGCCGGTGTGCCCTGCACGAAGCCCCCGTTCGGGTCGCTCGTTGCCGTGAACCTGGCCACCGGGACGATCGCCTGGCGGGTACCGTTAGGCACCCCGCGCCCCCCGAAGCCTATCCCCGCCGCGCCGCTGGCGACGAGCGAGAACGTTCGCTCCGCGCTGACGACGATCGGCGCCGGCGCGAGCGACTCGGCGCTGGCCGCGCTCGGCTCGCCGAACCTCGGCGGGGCCGTCGTCACCGCCGGGGGGCTGGTGTTCATCGGGGCGACGATCGACCAGCGGGTGCGGGCCTTCGACGTCGAGACCGGACGCGTGCTCTGGCAGGCGCAGCTTCCCGCCGGCGGGAAGGCGACCCCGATGACGTACATGGTGAACGGCCGGCAATACGTCGCCATCGCCGCCGGCGGCGATGGGGCGATCTTCGGGAAGGGGGACGAGCTGGTGGTGTTCGCGCTTCCCGAAGTCCGTTAGGCGGCCCGCCAATCCGGGCGCGTTCATGGCCTGCCAGGGTGCGGCGCGGCGGACGCCCCCGCCTAACGCCCAGGCTCGGTCGGCACCTCGCCGCCTAGCCTCGCGATCCCGTCGCGCGCGACCCGCCGCTGCGGATCGAGAGCGGGGTCCGCGTCGCGCCACAGGTCGAGGAAGCGCCGGAAGGCGGCGAGCGCCTTCTCCTTCTCGCCGATCTTCTCGTAGAGCACCCCGCTCGCGAGGATGCTGCGCGCGTAGAGCGCGAGGCTCGGATCGATCACCGACGCGCGGTTGAGGCGCACCGGATCCAGGACCTCGAGATAGGCCACCGCGCGCGCGGGATCGCCGAGCCGGTCGAGCACCTCGGCGCGCGCGATCCAGCGCATCGTGGCGAAGAGGCCGTTCCCCGCGCGCATCGAGTCGGGTGACGGGAACTGGCGGGCCGCGCGCGCGGCGGCGTCGCGATCACCGCGGCCGAGCGCGGCGAGCGCGTCCAGCTCCGAGAGCGACGTCCCCGCGGGGCCGGCCCAGCGGCGGATTGCCGCCAGGTAGCTCGTGTCGTGCGTCGCGAGGTAGGCGACGTACGGCAGCGACTGGGACGCGCTGCGGAAGTTGTCGCCATCTCGTCCGGGCATGCGGTCGAGGAAGCGGATCGCGCTATCCGCGCGCGCGCGCGTCGCCGCCGTCGGCAGTCCGAGCGCGAGCTCGGCGTTGGCGACCCATGTCCCGACTGCAAGGCTGCTTGGAAGATCGTTCCGCCCGGGCATCTTCGGCGAGACCTTCGTCGCGATGCCGATCAACTTGTGCAGGTCGGCCACGCTCCCGGTGACGAGCGCCGCGTCGCCCGCCGACAGCACGTACCAGAACCGGTCGGTGCCGTCGTGCGCGGCGATCGATTCGGCGGGAAATTCCGTCATCGCGTCGCGAAGAGTCTGCAGCGCGAGATGCGGGTCGGTGTTCGCCTCCGCCGCGGCGAGGACGTAGGGGAGCACCGGGGAGCGCGACAGCGGGCGCCGCTGCGCCTCCTCGACCGCGGCTGCCGCCGAGTCGACGAAGCCCGCGTCGACGTACGCACTGACCAGCGCCTGGTACGCCTGCGAAGACGCGTCCGCCGAGACCCACGCGTGCGCGTCGCGGATGGCAAGGCTCTTCGCCGCGGCCCGGAGCTGCGACGCGCGCGCATCGTTCACCACCCGCCGGCCCGCGCTGTCGAGGAGGACGAGCGAATCGCCGTCGATCAGGATCCCCGATCCCAGCCGCGAGCCTTCGCGCTCGATGTCGAGCTTGTGCGAGTAGGCGAGATGGAACGACGAGTCGAGGGCGAGGGTGCGGTTGAAGGCGCGCCAGGCGAGCGTCCAGTTTCTGACCGTCGAGCGCTGGTCCTTGAGCCGATGATGGTAGTACGAGTCGCCGAGTCCGTACCACGCCTCCGCGTCGGCGGGGGTCCTGGCGACGATGTTCTCGTACTTCTGCTGCGCCGAGCGGAAGAGGGTATCGAGTCGCTCGCTGCTGATGCTGGTGCCGGGATGGAGGCTGCGCACGAGGTCGGCGTACGCGAAGAGCAGGGCGCGCTCGCGCGCGGGAAGGCGGTCGGCATTCTCGATGGCGTGGCGGACCGCGGCGTACTGCGACGTGTCGCTGCTCGCCCGCCAGCCTAACGTCAGGGCGCGCTTGTAGTAGGCGAGCGCGAACGTCGTGTCGGCCGTCGTCGCGCGCGCGAACAGCGAATCCGCGCGCGCGAGCTGCCAGCCGTTGAGTGCGCGCGAGCCGTCGAGGTAGGCGCGGTACGCCTCGATCGACGCCGTCGTCGTCTGGGCGAGCTTCTGCAGCGCGAGGTTCTGCGGCGCGCCGACGATGTCGAGCAGGTCGCGCGCGAGCGCATCGTACACCGGGCGCGGGTCGGCCGATCGCGCGATGGAGTGCTGCGCCTCGTCGATGCGCTTGCCGCTGGCGACGTCGTAGAGCCGCGCCTCGACGATCACGGAGTCCGGCGTGCCGGTGACGCGGCCCATGACCACCGT
>DASSZC010000528.1:0-6389 GCA_035702925.1 Gemmatimonadaceae bacterium
GTTGTAATCAAACCGCTCCGTGCGCTCCGTGACTCCTGTAAGATGTCCCGCCGTTGCAGTCCCGCTTCACCCGCTCCGCGACCTCACGGCGCGAAGCGAATCGCCAGCGTCGCGTGCCAGCCGGTGAGGTCCTCGGCCAGCAGCTTGCCGGTGGAGAAGGAGGCGCCCGGCGCGACCTGGAACCGACCGGTGTTCCACCGCGCGCGCAGGCCGGCGGTCTCCATCTGCCCGCTCCCTTGCGGCTCGGCCGCCGACGAGGTCCCGGCGGCCACCGCGCCGCGCGTGAGGTGCCGCGCCTCGAGCATCGGCTCGAGCGAGATGCCACTCGCCGAGAAGCTCCCGCTCAGCGTGACGTTGGTGATGTTCTCGAAGGGCGCCGGCCGCCCATCGCCGCGGGTGCCATTCGTCCGCGTCAGGTTCCATGCATTCAGCGTATAGCCGGCGTTGCGCACCCGGGTCGCGTACGCACCCTGGAACACCACCCGGTTCCCGGTATTGAACGTCGCGCCCGCGGCCTTGTCGTCGCCGAAGCTGGAGTACGTCGCGCCGAGCATCGCGCTCGATGCGCCGAAGCTGCGGTCGACGCCGATGCGCGCACGCAGCTCGTTCCCGGGCTGGTAGTGCGCCTTCTGGCCGTCGTTGTACTCGAAGGGGGCAAAGTCCGCCGAGTGCCGGTAGCTCCCCCCGAGACCGACGTTCCAGGCGCCGATCGGGCGCGCCAGCGCGATCCCGCCCGTTGCGCCGAGACCGGCGCCCATCGTCCCGATGGGGAAGAGCAGGAAGTCGTTCGAGATGCTCTGTGCCGCGACGAACTGCTTCGCGTTCGCCGTGCTCTGGCCGGTGGGCAGGCTGACTCCGGCGGTCAGCACCACCGCGTCCTCCCCGAAGACGTAGCTCCCGCGCAGCTGGGTGTCGGTCAGCCCGGAGATCGTGCTCGGCGCCGCCGGGTCCCCCTTCACCTCGACCTTCGAGCGCGCCCAGGCGGTCGCGATGTCGAAGGAGAACCGCTCGCCGATCGGGACCACGACCGCGATCGGGGTGACGAGCTGCGAGATCGTCTTCTCGCTCCCGTTCGACTTCAGCGTGTAGCTCACCATCTCTCCCGCCGCGCGCGTCGCGATGACGCCGGCGTCCTGCGCCACGAGCGCGACGGGAGCCGCCGTGCCTAACGTTGCGGCGGCGAGGTGGACGACGAGCCGCGATCGCATCGGGATACCGGTCATGGGAGCTGGGGGAGGCCGACCTTGATGCGGACGACGGCCGTGTTGACTGTCACATCACCAGCCCCGGTCGCGATGCCGACCGGATCCTTGGTCGGCGGGGCGATCGTCGCCGCTGCCGCCTCGGCCGCCGGCGAGGGATTCAGGTCGTCGCGGGCCGAGCCTAACGTCGAGGCGAGGCGGCTCGCGTCGCCGACCTCACCGCTCTCCGCGGCGGCGACGATCGCACCCTCGGCGGTGCCGGCGAGCGATGCCTGGACCGCCGCCGGGGTCACCGATTGCCCGCTCGCCGTCGCCTGCGCGCGCGCCGCGCCGTTCTGCGCCGCGCTGAACCCCGGGTCGATGCGCGCCGCTTCGCTGAACATGCGCGCCGCGAGGTCGAAGCGTCCGGAATCTTCCGCCGCGAGCCCGCCGCTGTAGGCGAGGAACGCGGCGATCGAGCGCGTCGGGCGCTGGTCGATCGCCGCGCGCTCGGCGGACGTGAGGGTGATCCCCATGTCGTCGAACACCCCGAAGACGATTCGCTTCTCCGCGTCGAACAGCGCGTCGAGGTTGAAGTCCGCGTTCAGCGGACGTCCCGCCTGCGCCGTGCCGACATCGATGACCGCGGCGTCGGCGCGGAGCGCGCTTCCCTGGAGCTGCGTCACCGAGCCGCGCACCACGCGCCCAGCCCGGGCGAGCCGCCCCGAGCGCACCGTGGTCGACGAATCGACCGCGCCGGTGCTCGACCGGTTGATCTCGTCGAGCAGCGCGCCGAGCCGGTCGCGCTCGACCACCGTCAGCTGCGAGGAGCGCGAGAGGTCGGTGATCATCAGGTCGGCGAGCCCGCGGCCGAGCGACGACAGCGTCGTGTCGGTGCCGGAGAAGGCGAGCGGCAGCACCGCGACCGTGCGCGGCGAGCCTGCCGTCGCGCCGATCGACGCTTCCTCGGCGACCGTCGCCTTCGCCTCGGCCTCGAGCTCCTTCCGCGCCAGCGCGGCGAGCTTCCCGCGCAGCTGCGAGCGTACCCGCGAGGTCCGCCCGAAGCGGACGTAGCCTTCATACGCGCTGCGCGCCGTCTTCAGGTCGCCGGTCGCCTCGGCGCTCATGCCGAGGTAGAGCGCGGTCACCCCGTCGTCCGGCATCAGCGCGCGGGCGCGGACGAGCACCGGCAGCGCGTCGGCCGGGCGGCCGGCGTCGTAGTAGGCGATGCCTAACGCGCGGAGCGTCTTCGCCGCGTCGGGATGGGCGGCCCGCTTCGCCTCGAGCCGCGTCACCGCGCTCACCGCATTGTGGGAGACGCAGCCGCCGGCGCCGGCGAGGCCGGCGAGCAGCAGCAGGATGAGCGAGCATCGCATGTCCGTTCTCTTCACTGGTTCACCGCGCGGTGCTGCCGCCTAACGATCGGGGTCGAGCATGTCCTCGAACCGCATCCACTTCTTGTAGAAGTACAGGTCGGCGTACCCCGTGCCGCCGTTCCGGTTCTTGTTCACGATCAGCTCGGTCGCGCCCTCGATCCCGCGCGCGGTGTCGTACATCTCCTCGCGGAAGAGTCCGAGGATCACGTCGGCATGCTCGGCAATCGCGCCGAGCGCACCATAGTCGGCGAGCTGCGGCCGCATGTCGGCACGGTCGCGCTGGAGCTCGGTCAGCCGCGTGGTGACGATGATCGCGATGTCGGTCTCGACCGCCAGCAGCTTGAGGTCGCGCATGGTGGCCGCCAGCTCTTCGTCCCGTGTCCGCGCGCCGCTCGCCACCGCCTGCAGCGAGTCGCAGATCGCGAGCTCGAGGTCGAGGCGCCGGCGGAGGTCGTCGGCCAGCGACGTGACTCCCCCGGGAACGAGGCGGTCGACCTGCGGTGCGCGATCGCGGAGCTTCACCGCCGCGGCGCCGAGGCTCGCGCGCGAGACGTCATCGAGCTTCCCGCTGCGGATGTCGTCCACCGAGACCCTGCCCTCGATCGCCAGCGCGCGCTCCATCACGCGTGACACGCTCATCTCACCGGACAGGAAAGCGACCTCGCGCTCGCTCTCCGCGGCGCGGAGCGCCATCGCCAGCGCGAGCGCCGACTTCCCGCTCGCCACGTCGCCACCGATGACGATGAGATCCCCGCGCCTCACCCCGCCGCCGAGCAGCTTGTCCACGCTCGGAAAGCCGGTCGCGATCGAGTCGGGGGACGGCGACCCGTCGGTCGCTTCGTCCACCCGGCGCATGACGCGGGCGATCGGGGAGATGTCGGCGGAGTGGGACATGCGGGATTGGATGCGGACGGACGCGCGAAATCGCCCGGTCAGGTGAGCTGCGCCGCGAGCTCGCGCAGCTCGGCCACCGCCGGGCCATCGAGATACGACGCCGCGACGTCGGCCACCGTCACGAGCGCGGCACCGACCGCCGGCCGGCTGTCGTGCCGGGTGCTCTCGATCACCTTGACGAGGGGCGCCCGCACAGGCATCGGCAGCGCAAGCGACGCCAGCCAGGTCCGCGCCGCCGCGGCGCGATTCGTCCGGTCCTCGAGGGGGAGGCTGCTGTCGGGAAGGCACCCCACCGCGAGGCGGGCGACGACATACGAGGCGAGCGCGGTCTCGCGCCCCCCGCCGAGCGGTGCGCGCCCCGCGAGCGCGGCGAGCGCGCGAAAGCGGAATGTGGTGGGGGTGAGCGCGTACGGCGGGGCGAAAGACACGCCGCAATGTACGGCCTTCAGGTCTTTCCGGCCATTTTTCACCGGACTACATTCCGCACTACATGCCCCGTCAGGCGAGAACGATACTATGGGTGGACGACGAAGCTGAGCTTCTCGAGCCGCATCGACGCTTTCTCGCGGATCGCGGATTCGACGTCGCGTCCGCGAGCAACGCCGACGATGCGTCGGAGATGCTCCGCCGGAAGACGTACGACATCGTCCTCCTCGATGAGCAGATGCCGGGACGCCGCGGCCTCGAGGCTGTCCGCGAGATCAGCGAGATCGCGCCGACCACTCCCGTCGTGATGGTCACCAAGAGCGAGGAGGACAACACCCTCGCCGAAGCGCTCGGTGCCAACGTCGGCGAGTACCTCGTGAAGCCCGTCTCCCCGCGCCAGGTGCTGGCGATGGTGACGAAGGTGCTCGACGGCCCGCGCATCCGGCAGCAGGCGCTGGCTCGCCACTTCGTCGAGCGCTTCCGCGAGATGGAGCAGGCCGACGCCCGCACCCTCGACTGGCGCGGATGGGTCGATCGCTACGCCGAGATCGCCCAGTGGGACGTCGACCTCGCCGACGCGCGCGAGATGGGACTGTACGAGTCACTGCGCGGACTCTATCCGGCGATGCATCGCGAGTTCGTCGCCTTCATCAAGGCCAACTATCCGCGCTGGCTCGCCAACCTCGACGGCGAGCGTCCGTCGCTCTCCGTCGACATCGTCTCCGAGTACCTGCTTCCCCTGCTCGGCTCGCACAAGGCGGCGGTGTTCATCGTCGTCGACTGCCTGCGGCTCGACCAGTGGAACGTGCTCCAGCCGATCATCGCCGAGCTGTACGACGTCGAGACCGCGCACTACTTCTCGATCCTGCCGACGGCGACGCCGTACGCGCGCAACGCGCTGTTCAGCGGGCTCTTCCCCTGCGAGATCGCGGCGAACTTCCCCGACTGGTGGGGCGAGCGCGACGACGAGTCGCTCAACGCGCACGAGCGGCAGCTCCTCGAGGAGCAGCTGCGCGCGCTGCTCGGCAAGCCGACCCCCGTTCACTACGAGAAGATCTCGACGCACGCCGACTCCGAGGACCTGGAGCGCCGTGTCGGCCGGGCGATCGCGCCCGAGGGGGTGAGCGCCTTCGTCTTCAACTTCGTCGACCTGCTCACGCATGGGCGCAGCGAGTCGGCGATCCTCCTCGAGGTCGCGCGCGACGAGATCGCGCTTCGCGCCCTCACGAAGCAGTGGTTCCAGCGCTCGGCGCTCCTCTCGGTGCTCCGCGAGGCGGCGCGGCGCCACGTGCCGGTCGTCCTCACCAGCGACCACGGCTCGATCCACTGCAAGACGCCGGCGACGGTGTTCGCCAAGCGTGACGCCACCGCGAACCTCCGCTACAAGTTCGGCGAGGACCTCCGCGCCGAGCGTCCCGAGCAGGCGCTGCTCTTCACGAAGGAGGAGGTGCTGAAGCTTCCGCGCCGCGGGTTGGGTGCCAACACCCTGCTCGCCGCCGGCGACACCTTCTTCGTCTATCCGACGAAGCTGCGCGAGTACCAGAGCCGCTATCGCGGCGCGTTCCTGCACGGCGGCGTGACACCGGAAGAGGTCATCCTCCCCGTGTCGCTCCTCACGCCGCGCCGCTGAGCATGTACTTCCGCCTCCTGAAGATCCTCCGCCCGCACAGCTGGCGGATGGCCGGAACGATCGCGTGCAGCGTCGGCGCCGCCGCGCTCGATACCTTCGCCTTCGCGCTGCTCATTCCCTTCCTCAACGCGCTCTTCGGCGAGCAGTCGCTGCTCCCCGACAAGGCGGGGTGGGTCGGCAACATCCTCCGCGCGACGATCGGTCACCTGCTCGTCCCGACCGATCCGATGGGA
Source organism: Gemmatimonadaceae bacterium (assembly GCA_035702925.1). Classification (GTDB taxonomy): domain Bacteria; phylum Gemmatimonadota; class Gemmatimonadetes; order Gemmatimonadales; family Gemmatimonadaceae; genus JABFXC01. The sequence continues at coordinate 5,741 of DASSZC010000528.1, forward strand.
TCGCTGCAGCGCGTGATCGTCGTGATCCTCGCCGCGATCGTCGCCAAGAACTTCCTCGCCTGGATGAGCGGGCAGCTCGGCGCCCAGCTGCAGGAGTACGTCACCCGCGACCTGCGCGACCAGATCTATTCGCACCTCCAGCGGCTGCCGTTAGGCTTCTTCACGCGCACCAAGGTCGGTCAGATCATCTCGCGGGTCCTCGCCGACACCGAGTCGACCAAGCAGCTGATCACCCAGCTCGTCACCCAGTCGATCCAGAGCATCGCGACGATCCTCGGCTACGTCGCCTTTCTCTTCGGGATCTCGACCCGCCTCACGCTCTACGCCCTCTTCGTCGCGCCGCTGCTCATGGGCGCGCTCCAGCCGCTGCTCAAGAAGCTGCGCAAGGGCTATCGCCGCCTGCGCAATGATTACGGCGAGATGACGAGCGTGCTCCAGGAAGTGGTGAGCGGTGTCCGCCTCGTGAAGTCCTATGGTGCCGAGGGCTACGAGGAGCAGCGCTTCATCGACGCCAGCCACCGCTACTCGAAGGGGATGGTGCGCGTCACGCGCATCGCCTTCATGGCGCAGCCGGTCACCGAGATCATCGGCACCGCTATCGCAGTCGTCCTCCTCTGGATCGGCGCGCGGCAGGTGATCGTCGACAGGA
>DASSZC010000377.1:0-2235 GCA_035702925.1 Gemmatimonadaceae bacterium
GGAGACTCTTCAGGTACGCCGCGAGCTGTGTCCCACGAATCGGCGACGGCCTGCCGTTGATCTGGATCGCGACGTTCTCGTTGCCACGCAGGCTCACCTTGCCGTCGCCATCGACCTGGACCGAGGGAACCGCGTCGAGCACCTCGCTCGCGTTCGCGGCGGCGGGTGCGACGTCCTTCGCGCGATAGCTGTTCCGATCCGGCTCGACGACCATCGCCGGACGCTCGGCGGTGACTTCGACGCCCTGGAGGACGGTCGCGATCTGGGCGAGCCCGATCGTGCCGGCGTCCACCGACGGGGCCGCGGGAGTGATCGCGAATGCCTGACGCTTTGGGGTGAAGCCGATCGAGTTGATGCGAAGGTAGTAGGAACCGGGGCGCAATCCGCGAATGCGGAACACGCCGTCAGCCCCGGCGAAATCTCCGGCGACCAGCGTCGAGTCGGCGGCGCTGTGCACGGCGACGGCCGCTCTCGTCAGCGGCGTTTGCGCGGCGCTGGAAATCACTACCCCGTGTACTTCACCGTTTCCGCCGGGAGGCGGGGCTGTACGGTTCGGGGTCTGCGCGGCGATCCTGGTGGCGCCAGCGGCCAACTGAAGGGTCAGCGCGGCAACGACAAGGCATCTCATGGGGGACTCCGCGGTGCGGGGCGATGCGGCAAGCATTGGTGCGACCCGCCCCGTACGCCAGATATCCAACCACGGTTTCGGGTCGATCTTACCGAACCCGTACGACCCGCTGGCTCAGCCTTGCGAGACGGCGCGGCGGCGAAGCGGCACCACGAAGAGCAGAGCGACAGCGGCGGCGGCGCTGAGCCCTGCGCCCATCTCGAACGCGGTGGCTGCGCCCCACCTGTCCCACACCGCGCCGAAGATCACCGACGCGGGGAGCGCACCGAGCCCGATGGCGAGGTTGTACCACCCGAACCCGGCCCCGCGCTTGTCGGCGGGGACGAGATCGGCGACGAGTGCCTTCTCGACCCCTTCGGTCAACCCGAAGTAGGTCCCGTACACCGCGAACAGCGCCCACGCCTGCCAGGTCTGCGTCGCCCGTCCGAAAGCGAGATAGACCGCGGCGAAGATGAGCCACCCCGCGACGATGAGCGGCACCCGCCCGACGCGATCGCTCAACGCTCCGCTCGGCGTGCTCGTCGCCGACTTCACGACGTGCAGCATCGCCCAGATGATCGGCAGCAACGCCGCCGAGACGCCGAGCTGCGATGCACGCAGCAGGATGAACGCGTCACTCGAGTTGCCGAGCGTGAAGAGCAGCAGCACGGCGAGATAACCCCAGAACCGGCGAGGGAGCCCGCCGCCGAGGATCGGACGTCGCGCATCCTGCGCGCTGGCGGCGCTCCTTGCCCGCGGCCCCTCGCGCACCCCTACCACGAGCGCGACGAGCGCGAGCGCCGCCGGGATCGCCGCGAGCATGAACAGGTGACGCAGCGAGATCGACGTCCAGCGCAGCATCGCGAAGGCGACGAGCGGACCGATCACCGCGCCGAAGTTGTCCGCCGCGCGGTGCAGTCCATACGCGCGTCCGCGCTGCGACGGAGCGACCGAGTCGGCGAGCAGGGCGTCGCGCGGCGAGCTGCGAATTCCCTTGCCCACGCGGTCGCTGACACGGATGGCCAGCACCTGGTTCGCGCTCTGCGCGATGGCGATCAGTGGCCGCGCGATCGATGCGATCGCGTACCCGGCGACGACGAGCGGCTTCCGGCGCCCGACGCGATCGGACCACCATCCGCTCACGAGCTTGAGGAGAGACGCCGTCGTTTCGGCGGCGCCCTCGATGACGCCGAGCGTCCCCGCCGTCGCGCCGAGCGTCGTCGTCAGGAAGAGTGGGAGCAGCGGGTAGATGATCTCGCTCGACGCGTCGGTGAGAAGACTCACGAGGGAGAGGGCGAGCACCGTCCGCGGAAGCTTCTTCGGGAGAGTCGGCGGAAGCTCGGTCGCGACCGGATCGCGGGTACTCGTCATGTGCTCACCCTTGCGGCGCACCGCGCGGATCGCGAGATAACAGCAGGATGCCACTGGCCACCGCGTCGATATCCGCGACCTCGCGCACCCATGCGCTGCTCGGCGAAGCACGCGCGCTGCTCGCGTCGATCGACGACGCTGTGGTGCGCACCCAGGTCGCCATCAGCGAGATCGCCGCGCCGACGGGGATGGAGTCGAAGCGTGCGCACGATGTCGCCGAGCGATTCGGGCGCCTCGGACTGGAAGTCTCGACCGAC
>DASSZC010000171.1:0-3832 GCA_035702925.1 Gemmatimonadaceae bacterium
CACGACCGACCCGTGCCCGAAGCCCTCCTCGCGCTCGGCCACCGCGGTGCCCGGCTGCGGGTGGCTGTGGCCGACCTTCGGCGACTCCCCGCCGCCGTTGTTCGTGGGCGGATCACTCGAGGGGAACGATTCGTCGACGGCCTCGTCGTAGCCGGTGGGCGTCTCGTGGCCCGTGTACTCGTCCAGCTCGGCGCGGAAGTCGGAGGCCGCGTCCGTGAGCGCCACGCGGTCCTGCGGGCGCTTCGGGCCGGCGAGCGAGGGCTCCACGTCGCCCAGGTCGAGCTCGAGCGTGTCGGAGTAGGTGGACTCCTCGCTGTTCTCGTCATGGAAGAGGCCCTGCTCGCGGCAGTACGCTTCGACCAGCTTCACGTGATGCTCCGGGCGACCGGAGAGCCGCAGGTACTTGAGCGTCTCGGCGTCGCACGGGAAGAAGCCCATCGTCGCCCCGTACTCGGGCGCCATGTTGGCGATCGTTGCTCGGTCGGCGAGGGAGAGCGAGCTCAATCCGCTGCCGTAATACTCGACGAACTTGCCGACGACCTTCTTCTTGCGGAGCATCTCGGTGCAGGTCAGCACGAGGTCCGTCGCCGTCGCACCCGCGGGGAGCTTGCCGTGCAGCTTGAAGCCGATCACTTCCGGGATGAGCATCGACACCGGCTGGCCGAGCATCGCCGCCTCGGCTTCGATCCCGCCGACGCCCCAGCCGAGGACGCCGAGGCCGTTGATCATCGTCGTGTGCGAGTCGGTGCCGACGAGGGAGTCGCAGTAGGCGACGTCCTTGCCGTCCTCCTTCCCTGTGAACACGACCTGGCCGAGGTATTCGAGGTTCACCTGGTGGCAGATCCCGGTGCCCGGGGGGACGACGCGGAAGTTGTTCAGCGCGCTCTGTCCCCAGCGGAGGAAGACGTAGCGCTCCTGGTTGCGCTCGAACTCGAACTTGGTGTTGAGGAGCAGCGCCGCGTCGGTGCCGTATTCGTCCACCTGCACCGAGTGGTCGATGACGAGGTCGACGGGCTGCAGGGGGTTGATCCGGTTCGGGTTACCGCCTAACGCTTTGAGTGCGTCGCGCATCGCCGCGAGGTCCACCACCGCGGGGACGCCGGTGAAGTCCTGCAGCAGCACCCGGCTCGTGCGGAAGGCGATCTCCTTCTCGACCTTCGCCTTCACGTCCCAGTTCCCCATCGACTCGATGTCCGCCGCCTTGACGAAGGCGCCGTCCTCGTTGCGGAGGAGGTTCTCGAGGAGGATCTTGAGGCTGAAGGGGAGCCTGGCGGCGTTGGGCGCCTTGCCCTTCAGCGCGTCGAGCCGGTAGATGACGTAAGGCTTGCCGTCGACGTTCAGCGTCGCCCGGGAGCCGAAGGAATTCCGAGAGGACATTGGCTTTTCATCCGTTCGCGGTTGCGCCGCCTGCGGCGGCATTCCGAAATCTATTCAGTTGCGCTCTTTCTGGCGTCGTCGGCCTTCGGCTATTAGCCATTAGCTATTAGCGTTGAGCGACGGCGGTTACCGCAGTGGCTCAACGCTAACGGCTAATGGCTAACGGCCGAACGTCCAACAGCGGGTGGAAAAGCGACATGAAGCTCATCGTCTTCGGAGCCACCGGTAACATCGGCAAGCAGGTCGTGCTGGAGGCGCTCTCGCGCGGGCACGAGGTCACCGGCGTCGTCCGCGATCCCGAGGTGCAGAAGTCTCCCGACTCGAAGGCGAAGCTGGTGAAGGGGGACGCCACCGACCCGGCGAGCGTGGCCAGGGTCGTGAAGGGGGCGGACGCGATCGTCAGCGCGATCTCCCCGCGCGTCAGCTCGCGCGGGCTCCCGGCACCATCGCTGGTGGACGGCGCGCGCGCGGTGATCGCCGGGGCGACGAAGGCCGGTGTGAAGCGGGTGATCTTCGTCGGCGGGGCAGGGAGCCTCGAGGTCGCGCCGGGGAAGCGGCTCATGGACCAGCCGGGGTTCCCCGCGCCCTACAAGGCCGAGGCGCAAGCGGGCGCCGAGATGCTCGACGTCGTCCGCAGGGAAGCGACCGCCCTCGACTGGAGCTACATCAGCCCCGCCGCCGAGATCTCATCCGGCCATCGCACCGGCCGCTATCGCACCACCGGCGACCAGTTCATCCCCGACAACAAGGGACAGAGCCGGATCTCCTTCGAGGACTACGCGGTCGCCGTGGTCGATGAGCTGGAGCATGGGAACCATGTGGGGCGGCGGTTCGGGGTGGCGTACTGAGGAGCTGTAAGCGGTAAGCAGGAAGCGACACCGCACTTGCAGCTGCGCCGTCGCTTACTGCTTGCAGCTTACCGCTTATCGCTTACCGCTTATAGCGGAACGTCAGGCAGCCGCCCGCGACTCCGAGACGGGCAGCTCGATCGTGAACCGCGCGCCGCCGCCGGGGATGTTCTCGGCGCGCAGCGAGCCGCTGTGACGTTCGGCGATCGAGAACGACAGCGACAGTCCGAGCCCCGTCCCCTTGCCCGGCGCCTTCGTCGTGAAGAAGGGCTCGAAGAGGCGGGCGCGGAGGTCTTCGGGGATGCCGGGGCCGCTGTCTTCGACCTTGAGGCAGACCTTGCGGCCGCTGCGGCTGGTCGAGATGCGGATCTCGCGGCGGTCGAGGTTCTCGACCGCGTCCTCAGCGTTAGTCACCAGGTTGACGACGACCTGCACGAGCTGGGCGCGGCTCGCCCATACCGGGGGAAGGTCCGCGGCGAGGTCGAGGGTCATCGTTATCCCGGCGCTTTGCTGCGCGACCGCGCGGAGCTCGGCGACTTCATGAGCGACCGCGTTGAGGCTGATGCTGCCGCGCGCGCCATCCTCGGCGCGGACGAAGCTGAGCAGGTCGCGGGTGATCTGCGCGGCGCGGCGCGACTCGCGCTGGATCAGCGCGACCATCTCGCGATTCTCGCCGGTGAAGGCGGAGTCCTCGAGCAGCACGGTCGCCAGCCCGTTGATCCCCATCAGCGGGTTGTTCACCTCGTGCGAGACGCCGGCGGCGAGGCGGCCGATCGCCGCGAACTTCTCCGACTCGAACAGCTGCTGCTCGGCGCCGCGCACCTGCGACTCGGCGGTGACGTCCTGCGCGACGAGCACCGCGCCGCCCGTCGGGTAGGGGGAGAGCGTCAGCTTGAGGACGCGACCCTGCGCGCTCTCGATCACGCGCTCGGCGCGCGAGCCGGTGCGGATCGTGTTGCAGATCGCGCAGTCGAGGTCGGGGGCGATCCCGATCCCGCGCAGCCCGTGATGGTCCTGGCCGATGGTGCTGCCTAACGACATCCCGGCGAGCCCGGCGAACGCCGCGTTGCAGCGACGGACGCGTCCCTGCTCGTCGATGAGGGCGAGACCCTCGACGGTCGCGTCGAAGACGCGCTCCCACTCGCGCTTCGCGGTGAGCACCTGGGCGAAGAGCCGCGCCCGCCCGATCGCGATCCCGCCCTGCTGGCAGAGCGTGGCGAGCGCGTCGATCTCCTCGGAGCTGAACCCCGGGTGCTTGCGGCGGATCGTCGTCACCGCGACGACCGACTCTCCCGCGTAGACGGGGATGTGCGCGTCGCGCACCTCGTCGAGCCGGACGATCGATGCGCCGCCGGTGATGTCGAGTGGTGTATGACCGCTGCCGTCCTCGAGGATCGGCGAGCCGGTGCGATGGACGGTGAGCTCGGCGTCGGTCGGCGTCGCGTTGTAGCCGTCGATGATCCCCGCCGCCGAATAGCGGCCGGCGAGCTTCCCCTCCTCGTCGAAGACGGCGAGGTCGAACTCGTCGTGCGGGACGAGAAGCTCAGCATGGATCTTCAGCTGCTCGTACACCGCCGCCTCGGAGTTCTGCGCCGTCATCCCGCGCG
>DASSZC010000167.1:0-5997 GCA_035702925.1 Gemmatimonadaceae bacterium
ACGTCGCCTGTGATCCGGCCAATCCCTGTGCCGCGCACGAATCCTGGACGCGGGTGATGCGCGCCCGCCGCGAGCCGCTGCTCAATACCACCGTCGCCGACCTCCTCGGCGGCGCCTCACTCCCGACCGCCGCCGACGCGCGCGACGAGAAGCTCGCGACGCCATCGGCTGCCTGAACCGACGCACTCCTTTCACTTCACTCAATACACTCCCATGACGACCCCCCGCGTACACCTCCCGACGCCCTTCCCGCTCCAGAAGATCGCGCTCGTCACGGCGATCGCCGTCGCCAGCATCGGCGCCGTCACGACGATCGCCTGGCGCGGCCTCCCCACCCTCGGCTCCATTCGCGCCGCCGCGATCCCCGTCCGGGCCGCGGACGACAAGATCGTCGGCGAGGAAGTCGCGGTGCTGACCGAGGCGCCTAACGTTCCGCCGCCGATCACCCGGGGCTACGCGACGAAGGTCATCGTCAACCTCGACGTCGTCGAGAAGCCGATGCGCCTCGCCGACAGCGTCGAGTACACGATGTGGACGTTCGGGGGCACGGTCCCCGGCCGCTTCATCCGCGTCCGCGAGGGCGACCTCGTCGAGTTCCACCTGAAGAACGCGGCGAACAGCACGATGCCGCACAACATCGACCTCCACGCGGTGACCGGCCCGGGCGGCGGCGCCAAGGCGTCGCTCACTGTCCCCGGCGGCGAGTCGGTGTTCAGCTTCACGGCGATGAACCCCGGGCTCTTCGTCTACCACTGCGCGACCTCCCCCGTCCCGATGCACATGGCGAACGGGATGTACGGGATGATCCTCGTCGAGCCGAAGGAAGGGCTGCCGAAGGTCGATCGCGAGTTCTACGTGATGCAGAGCGAGTTCTACACGAAGGGGAAGTACGGCGAGCACGGCATGCAGACGCTCGACATGGACAAGGGGATCGACGAGAAGCCGACCTACGTCGTCTTCAACGGCGCGGTCGGCGCCCTCACCGGCGACCGTGCGCTGCAGGCGAAGGTCGGTGAGCGCGTCCGCCTCTTCGTCGGCAACGCCGGCCCGAACCTGACCAGCTCCTTCCACGTGATCGGCGAGATCTTCGACAACGTCTACAGCGAGGGCGGGAGCAGCGTCGGCGAGCACAACGTGCAGACGACGTCGATCCCCGCCGGCGGCTCGACGATCGTCGAGTTCGGGGTCGAGCAGCCCGGCGACCTGGTGCTCGTCGACCACGCGATCTTCCGCGCCTTCAACAAGGGAACGTTAGGCATCCTCCACGTCGGCGGCGATCAGAACGGCAGGGTGTTCGCCGCGATCAAGGGGATCGGCGTCAACGCGAAGGGCGGCGAGTAACCGCCACCACCGCGATTCATCGGCCATCGGAGCGCCATGCTGCACCTCCTCCTCCCACTCCTGATCGCGACCGCGCCATCGGCGAAGGCCAGGGCATCGGCCAAGCCTTCGGCCAGGCCATCGGCAACGATGGCGCGGATCCCGGCGGGCTCGTACCAGCCGCTGTACGGGGCGATCGGTGGCGCGCCGGTGGTCGTTGGATCGTTCTGGCTCGACCGCGAGCCGGTCACCCGCGGCGAGTATCTCGAGTTCGTGAAGGCAAACCCGGCGTGGCGCCGCGGGGCGGTGCGGCCGCTCTTCGCCGGGAAGGGCTACCTCTCGGCGTGGCAGGGCGACCTCGACGCCGGGAGTGCGACCGACCTCCGCCGCCCGGTCACCGAAGTGTCATGGTTCGCGGCGAAGGCGTACTGCGAGGCGCAGGGCAAGCGGCTGCCGACGGTGGACGAATGGGAGTACGCCGCGTCGGCGAGCGAGACGCGGACCCGCGTCGCCCGCGACGCGGGGTTCATCCGGCGCATCCTCGCGCTCTACGCCGCGCGTCCGAACAACGGAGTCCTGCCCCCGGTCGGCAGCGGATTCCGCAACGCCTACGGCGTGCGCGACATGCACGGCCTCGCCTGGGAGTGGACGCTCGACTTCAACGACGTCATGGTCTCCGACGACTCCCGCGAGAGCGGGAGCGCCGCCGCCGGGAGGGATCACAAGCTGTTCTGCGCCAGCGCCGCGATCGGCGCCAGCGATCCATCGAACTACCCCGCGTTCATGCGCTATGCATTCCGCGCCGGGCTCACTGGCCGCTCGACGGCCCGCACGTTAGGCTTCCGCTGCGCGGCTGGAGGCGCGGCCTGATGACACGCTCGACCACACGCACGATCATTCGCTCGCTCGCTCCCGTCGCCGCCGCGCTCCTCACCCTCGGCGCGTGCGCGCCATCGGGGACCCCCGCTCCGCGCGCGATCGCCCAGGCACCGGCGGCCAGCGACCGGTACTCGGTCTACGACCTCGACGCACGCTGGCGCGACCAGCTCGGCAGTCCGCGCCAGCTCTCGTCGCTGCGCGGCCGGCCGCAGGTGATCGCGATGATCTACACCCACTGCTCGACGACCTGCCCGTTCACGGTCGCCGAGATGAAGCGGATCGAGCGCGAGTCCCCGCGCGACGCGGGATTCGTCCTCGTCTCCCTCGACCCGGCGCGCGACGACCCGGCGCGGCTGGCGGAGTTCGCGCGCGAGCGCGGGCTCGATGCGAACCGCTGGACCCTGCTCGACGGAAGCGACGATGCGGTTCGCGAGCTGGCCACGGTTCTCGGGGTCCGCTACCGCCGGCTCTCCCCCGAGGAGCTGGCGCATTCGAATGCGCTGACGCTCCTCGACGCCGACGGCGTCGTCGCGTACCAGCACGCCGGACTCGACGCGGCGGAAGAAGTCGTCGAGGCGCTCGGCGCGCTGCAGCGCTGACCGGGGTCTCCGCAGCACCAACATTCACATGCACGAGGAATTCGTGAAGGATATTCGCAGCACCGCGCACCACGCGCCGGCGGGAGCTCGCCGATGAAGCGCTTCGATCCACTCACCGCGGCCCGGCAGGCGGTCGCGAACCGCCCCGACCGTCCGGCCACCGCGATCGTCCACGACAGTCCCGACGTCAGGCTGATCGTCTTCCGCATCGCACCGGGACAGAGCGTCGCCCCGCACCAGAGCACGTCGTCGGTGCAGATCACGGTGCTCGACGGCGTCGGCGTCCTCACCGGCGAATCCGGGAATGGCGGCATGGCCGAACAGGTGTGCAGCACCGGCGACGTCGCGGTCTACCTGCCTAACGAGCTGCACGGGATGCGCGCCGCCGGGGAAACAGACCTGCTCCTTCTCGCGACGATCACGCCGCGCCCGGGCGGGGGGCACTGATGGATTGGTACGTGCGTGCCTTCCTCAAGGCGAGCCTGAGCTGGCTCGCCGCCGGGGTCTCGCTCGGCGTCGCCATGGCGGCGCATCCTGTATGGACGGTGTACCGTCTCGTGCACATGCACATGCTGCTGCTCGGCTTCGTGACGATGATGATCTACGGCGTCGCCTATCACGTGATCCCCCGCTTCGCCGGATTCCCGATTCACAGCCGCAGGGCAGCGGTGCTGCACTGGTGGATCTCGAACGCGGGGCTCCTCATGATGGCGACGGGGTTCGCGGTCCGGGTTCACGAGGCGAGGGCGGGGACGATCGTGCTCGCCAGTGGCGGGACGCTGTCGGCGCTCGGGGCCTACACCTTCGTCTACGTCATCTGGCGGACGATCGACGGGCCGAACGCGCTTCGCCAGGCGAACCGCCGCGCCCGCGAGGCGACGCTCGGCGCCCGGAGCTCGGCGCTCCCGATCCGGCAGGGCTGAGTGTATTCGCTCGTCCGGCGCTACATCAAGACAGCTATCCTCTTCCTCGGCGTCGGACTGCTGCTCGGTGGGTGGATGATGGTGCGGCGCGAGCTCGCGAGCGCCGCGCCATCGTCGTACATGATCAGCGCGCACACCCACGCGATCTTCGTCGGCTTCGTGATGATGATGATCCTCGGCGTCGCGCTCTGGATGTTCCCGCGGCCGGAGAAGGGGGACACGCGCTACAGCCCGCGCGCCGCCGAGGGGGCGTACTGGCTCGTGACCATCGGCACGGCCGGGCGCATCGCCGGTGAGCTGGCGCGGCAGCAGGTCGCCTCGCCGGCGCTCCGCTGGACGGTGATGCTCTGCGGGCTCGCCCAGGTCGCCGGCATCGCGCTCTTCTTCGTCAACATGTGGCCGCGCATCAGGCCGGTCGGGAGCCAGGCGCGCGAGGCGAAGGGGGAGAAGTTCTGAGCGCTGCCTAACGCTCGGCGACGGGGCAGGACCGTCACAACGGCGCAGGCCAGGTCTACGTACTGTGACGTATCGCCTGGCTCGCGGGGTTGACCCAGCTTCCGGGTACCACCCTTCCGGAGGACTTACGTGCTCGACCATCCCTGGCATGCGCACTACGACGCTGGCGTCCCGCGCAGCCTTGCCCCCTACGCCGAGCTGACCCTCGCCGACCTCGTCGCGCGGCAGGCGGCCGAGCACCCGCACAGCGTCGCGCTTCGCTTCGAGGGAGCGCAGACCAGCTACGTCGAGCTCCTGTCCAGCGCCCGCGCCTTCGCCAGCGCGCTCGAGGAGCGCGGGGTGAGGCGCGGCGACCGCGTCGCCCTGCTCATGCCTAACGTTCCGCAGTTCGTCGTCGCCGAGCTCGGGATCTGGCTGGCCGGTGGGATCGTCGCGCCGGTGAACCCGACCTATCCCGAGGAGGAGCTGGCCGGGCTGCTCAGTCGCGCCGGCGCTACGATCGCCGTCGTCCTCGCCCCCTTCTATGAGCGGATGAAGGCGGTGCAGGCGCGCACTCCCGTCCACCATGTCATCGTCGCGCACGTCCGTGATGCGCTGGCGTTTCCGAAGTCGCTGCTCTTCCGCCTCTTCCGCGAGCGGAAGGATGGCCACGGGACGATGCCCTACGGCGACGACGAGACGATGGCCTCCATCCTCTCGCACCATCGTGGCGCGATGCCGGGGAGCTCGCCGCCGCGGGCGAGCGAGACCGCCGTCCTCCTGCCGAGCGGCGGGACGACGGGAACGCCGAAATGGGTCGAGGGGACACACGGCGGGCTCGCGATCTCCGGCCGGCAGCTGCACGCCTGGCTCTCGCCGGTGCTGACCGGTGAGGATGTCTTCCTGGTGCCGCTTCCGCTCTTCCATACCTACGGGCTGTCCGGGATCCAGAGCCTCGCCTTCGCCGGGGGGCTCTCGCTCGCCCTCGTTCCCAACCCGCGCGATACGGCGGGGATGCTGCGCACGATCCGTCGCGAGCGCCCGCGCTTCATCTGCGCCGTTCCGACGCTGCTGACCGCGATCATGTCGCACAAGGACGCGGCGAAGACGCGCGATGCATTCCGCGAGGTGAAGCTCTGCTTCTCCGGCGCGGCGCCACTGCTCGCCGAGACGCGCCGCCGCTTCGAGACCCTCACCGGCGGCGTGGTGATGGAGGGGTACTCGTTGACCGAGGCGCAGATGGCGGTCGTCGCCAACCCCGCGCTGGGCGAGAAGAAGATCGGGAGTGTGGGAATGCCATTGCCCGACGTCGACCTCCGCATCGTCGACGTCGACGACGTCACGCGCGACCTCCCGGTGGGGGAGTCGGGTGAGATCCTCCTCTCCGCGCCGCAGCTGATGCGCGGCTACTGGAACCAGCCCGGCGAGACCACTGCCGTCATGTCGACGGACAGCGACGGCCGCCACTGGCTGCATACCGGCGACATCGGATACGTCGACGCCGACGGCTACCTGTTCATCACCGACCGCAAGAAGGAGCTGATCAAGGTCTCCGGCTACCAGGTCTGGCCGCGCGAAGTCGAGGAAGCGATCGCCGCGCACCCGGCCGTGCTGGAAGCCGGCGTCGCACCGGTGAACGATCCGGTGAAGGGCGAGGTGCCAAAGGCCTGGGTCGTGCTGCGTGCCGGCCAGAGCGCCACCGTCGAGGAGCTGCGCGCGTTCTGCCGTGAGCGTCTCGCGCCCTACAAGGTCCCGGCGCAGGTATCGGTCGTCCCCGAGCTGCCGAAGACCGCGGTCGGCAAGGTGCTGCGGAGGAAGTTGAAGGAGCTGGACGCGGGGGC
>DASSZC010000427.1:0-2368 GCA_035702925.1 Gemmatimonadaceae bacterium
CTGATCGCCGCGGTCGTCCCGCATGTCGGAACGCTGATCTTCCGGGCGGCGCGCGCCAGGGCGGCACCGATAGGCGCGGCGCTGCACGCGGCGTCGCGCCGCTACCAGCGCGTCAGCCTCTTCGTCGCGGCGGCCTGTTTCGTTCCGGTGCTCGTTGCGTCGATCCTCTATCGGCGGCCGAAGCTCAACAACGAGTTCCCGAGCGACTACAGCTACGCGTTCGGTCCGAAGCGCCCCTTCGCGCCAAGCCTCGCGCGCACCGCGAGCGGGGGCGCCTACGATTCACGATCGCTCGCCGGGTCGGAGTCGTGCGGCACCTCGGGATGCCACAAGGCGATCTACGACGAGTGGGCGGTGAGCGCGCACCGCTATGCGGCGATGGACCCCGCGTTCCAGAAGGTGCAGTCGGTGATGGGGGAGCAGAACGGTCCGGAGAGCACGCGGTACTGCGGGGGATGCCACGACCCGATCTCGCTCTTCTCCGGGACGAAGAACATCTTCGCCGCGGACCTGACGAGCAACGCCGGCTTCAAGGAGGGGGTCTCCTGCGTCGCCTGTCACGCGATCGGCGAGACCGACGTGAAGGGGAACGCGGCGTACGTGATCTCGCAGCCGCAGCGCTACCTCTTCGAGCTGAGCGGCGGTGCGCTCCCCCGCGGCGTCAGCGACTTCCTCATTCGTGCGTACCCGCGGCAGCACGTGCAGTCGCTGCAGCGGAAGATGTTCAAGAGCCCCGAGTTCTGCGCCGCGTGCCACAAGCAGTTCATCGACGAGGAGATCAATCACGTCGGGTGGGTGCAGCTGCAGAACCAGTACGACAACTGGCGGAAGAGCCGGTGGAACCACGGCAAGGATCCGCGAAAGACCATCGAGTGCCGTGAATGCCACATGCCCCTCGAGCGCTCGACCGACGCGGGGAGCGGCGACGATCTCGATTACAACCGGACGCCGGGCGATGGCATGCACCGCAGCCATCGCTTCCTTGGCGGGAACCAGTTCATTCCGCTCGCGCTGAAGCTTCCCGGCGCCGAGGAGCACGCACGCCTCACCGAGAAGTGGCTGCGCGGTGAGATCGAGATCCCCGAGATCGCCGGCAAGTGGCGCCGCGGACCCGCGATCCCCGTCGAGGTGATGGCGCCGGCGACGACGAAGCCCGGCGCACCGGTGACGATCGAGACGGTGCTCACGAACAACAAGGCGGGACACGACTTCCCGACCGGCCCGCTCGACATCATCCAGGCGTGGGTCGAGGTCACCGTCACCGACCAGGGTGGGGGAGTGGTCTTCCAGTCGGGGCAGCGCGACTCGGCGAACTTCATCGCGCCGGGGAGCTTCATGCTCAAGGCGGAGCCGGTGGACCAGAACGGGAACCTCATCGACCGGCACAACCTCTGGGAGATGGTTGGGGTGCGCTATCGGCGCTCGCTGTTCCCCGGATTTTCCGACCAGCAGAAGTTCACCTTCCCCTGCCCGGGCGCGCACGTCACCGAGCTGCACGTGACGGCGCGGCTGATGTATCGCAAGGCGGACCAGTACCTGCTCAACTTCCTCTTCGGCCCGAAGTCGGGGATCACGGCGCCGGTCACCGTCGTCTCGGAAGATCACAAGACGATCATGGTGTCGAGCGGGACCGCGGCGAGTGGCCGTTAGGCAGCGATGCGCCTGACGCGGCGTAGACGGCTGCTTTTTATCGCCGTGGGCGGGGCGACGCTCTTCGTCGCGGCCGCCGCCGCCGCGACGGTCCGCTGGCGCGAGCCGGCGGCGACGTACCAGCCCGGCGAGGATCGCGACGGCATCACATCGGATCTCGCCCGTGACCTGCCGCCGAACTACCCGCGCGTCACCTTCACTGACGTCACCGGCGAATCGGGGATCGGCTTCGAGCATTTCAGCGGCAAGCGGTCGTCACAGCTTCCCGAGGACATGGGCTCCGGCGCGGCGTGGGCGGACTATGACAACGACGGCTGGGTGGACCTCGTCGTCGCGAACGAGGTCGGCCCGCTGACGATGACCGATGCCGAGCGACGCGCATCACCGGCGCGGCTGCGCCTGTTCCACAACGACCACGGCACCTTCAGCGACGCGACCGAACGTTCGGGGATCGACTTCCGCGGCTGGGGGATGGGCGTCGCGTGGGGAGACTACGACAACGACGGGAAGGTGGATCTCGTCGCGACCGCGTACGGCCACAACGTCCTCTACCACAACGAGGGCGACGGGACCTTCACCGACCGCAGCGCCGCGTCGCGCATCGGCGGGCCGGTTGGTTTCTGGGCGGGAGCGTCGTGGGGAGACTACAACCGCGACGGGTTCCTCGATCTCTACGTGACCGGATACGTGAAGTACACGCGTCCCGACGACGATCGGG
>DASSZC010000357.1:0-13297 GCA_035702925.1 Gemmatimonadaceae bacterium
CCGCACGGCGAAGGAGAGCGTCGATCCGCTGCGTGCGCGAAGCGCGAGCGTGTCGCCGCCGCGCGTTGCGATGACGCGACGCGGGTCGGCGCGCAGCTCGAGGGCGATCGTGTCGCGACCATCGAGCGACGGTTGCGTGACACGCGCGATCCACTGCGTCGCGCCGCGACGGACGGTGAGGGTCGGGCGCAGGCGCGCGCGCAGCGTGCGCACGTCGCGGGCGCCGAGCGTTGCCAGGGCGCGCCTGCGCTCGGCGGGAGGCAGCTGCTCGATCGTCGCGACCAGGCGCTCGAGCTCGGGGAGGGTAAAGCGCGTGCCGGCAAATGGCGCGAGATGGCGGTTCGAGTACTGGAAGTCGCGCTCGACCCGCATCGACCCGAGGAGGAAGAGGCCGAGGGCAATGCGCGGGGTGTCGGCGCTGAGCGCGTACTCGACCGTGCGCGTGCGAGCGGACCGTGCGACCGTCGCACCGCTGCTCGCCCAGTGCAGCGCGGCCGGCGCACCATCGGCGCCGCGCACCGTGAAGCCGATGCTCTCGTCTTCGGCGTCGGCCCAGAGGTTCACGACGCGGCCGTCGCGACGGTCGAGATACACCTGCAGCGTGTTTTCCGCGGCGTCGCGCAGGAAGCGAGTCTGATAGCCGTGGTACGATGCGGTGTCGTCCACCCCGGGCTCGGGGAATTCGAGCACGGGGGCGACCTGTCGCGCCGGCGCGGCGAGCTGCGCGAGCAGCGCGATCCCGATGAGATGCATATTCGTCGATGGAAAGCGAGGGGCGGGAAGGGCTGGGGGGTCTCGCCAGCGAGCGAGATTGCGATACGGAGGGGAGGGCGTCAAGCACCTCTCGGAGGCCGCGTCAACCCCGCGACAGGGAGACGCGACTTAACGAAAGGCTAACAAACATATTGACAATTTCTTTCCGCGGCGGATTATGTAGGACGCTCGCGACCCGGTCCGCCGCTCCACGCGGCGGCCATTCGTCATGCGAGCGACAGATCATGTGCCTTCGTTCCCCGGCTCGCGGGGAGACGAGCGGACGAGAAGTCCCACTCCTACGTGGTGGAGGCATCGGTTATGGTTGCAGGGCGTTGTCTATTTCTGGGGCTCGTTGGCTGCCTGCTCGCAGCCCCGCAGCTCCGCGCGCAGGATGCGACAGGCACGGTACGCGGGCGCGTCGTGGACGCCGCATCACAGCAGCCACTCTCGAGCGTCAACGTGGTTGTCGTTGGCACGAGCAGGGGAGCGGTGACGCAGGCGGACGGCAGTTACCTCATCGGAAGCGTTCCGGCCGGCCCGCAGACGGTCCGGGTGAGCCGCATCGGCTTCAACCCGGCGACGCAGATCGTCACGGTGATCGCCGGCGCCGCCAGCAGCGCGGACTTCTCGCTGCAGGCCCAGGCAGTCGTCCTCGGCGACGTCGTGTCGATCGGCTACGGCACGCAGAAGCGCGAGGCCATCACCGGCGCTGTCTCGACCGTCGATGCGGACAAGGCGAACGTCGGCGTGATCACGAACGCGAACCAGATGGTGCAGGGACGCGTCGCCGGCATCACGATCACCAACAACAGCGGCGATCCGGGCGGCAACGCGCAGATTCGCATCCGCGGCGGGACATCGATCAGCGCGAGCAACGACCCGCTCTATGTCGTCGACGGCGTGCCACTGCAGAACGACGCAACGACGCCGGACGCGCTCGGCATCGGCAGCATCAACGCCTCGCTGAACCGCAGCCCGATCAACTCGCTCTCCCCGGGCGACATCGAGTCGATCACCGTCCTGAAGGACGCGTCGGCGACCGCGATTTATGGAAGCCGCGGAGCGAACGGCGTCATCCTGATCACGACGAAGCGCGGCCAGAAGGGCGCCGGGTCGATGGAATACGACACGTACGCCGCGGCCTCGACGGCGGCGAAGTCACTGGAGCTGGCCAGCGGCGACCAGTACCGCACCTTCGTCAAGAAGATGGTCGCGGCGGGTCAGTTGCCGGCGACGGCACAGGCAGCCCTCGGCACCGCCAACACCGATTGGGAAAATCAGATCGAGCGTGTTGGATACTCCCAGAACCACAGCCTCGCCTTTTCCGGTGGGACAGAAGCGACGCAGTATCGTGCGTCGCTCAATTATTTCGATCAGAAGGGCGTCGTGATCTCGAGTGGGCTGAAGCGCTATCAGGGGCGGCTGAACGCCAATCACATGGCGATCAACGGGAAGCTGCGCCTCGGTGTGAACCTGATGGCATCACGGGTCAACAACGATTTCGTGCCCGCCGAGAATGGCGGTGGCTTCAATGGCGGGCTGTTCACGAACACGGTCATCTTCAATCCCACGTTTCCGAAGGTGTGCGCGCTCGCCGACACGACGTTCGCCAGGCAATGCGCGACCCGAGTGGGGCAGTACTTCGAGCTCGGCAGCGGCGCTCAGGACGTCCGCAATCCGGTGGGGCTCGCCAACTCGTACGATGACTACGCCCCAGAGAATCGCGTCCTTGGCAACGTCACCGGTACCTTGAGTCTTCTCTCCAACCTGACGGCGCAGACGACTGTCGGCGTGGACTACACGAACGCCAACCGGCGAGTCTTCGCTCCGCGATCGAGCCCCGTCGGCGCGCAGTACGGCGGCTACGCCAGCCAGGCCGACAAGGCGCTCCAGAACCTCAACTTCCAGCAGCTGCTCACGTACTCGCCGCATTTCGGCGAGAGCAACTCGGTGGAGGTCGTCGGCGGCTACGAGTACAGCGATTTCGATGCGCGCGGCTTCGGCGCGCAGATGCAGGGGTTCATCACCGACGCGTTCGGGGTGAACAATCTCGGCGCCGGCACGCAGGCGCAGTCTCCGGTGCCGTACTCGTATCACGTCGAGAGCAAGCTCGTTTCATTCTTCGGCCGTGCCGTCTACGATTGGGCTGACCGCTTCACGCTCAATGCGGTGCTCCGCTACGACGGGTCGTCGCGACTCGCCCCGGGACATCAATGGCAGTCGTTCCCCGGCGTCGCTGCGTCCTGGCGCTTTGACCAGGAATCGTTCATGGCGTCGCACCCCATCGGCCTCTCCAGGCTTGCGCTGCGCGCCGGTTGGGGAAAGCAGGGCAACCAGTCAGTGGCCCCGTATCAGACGCAGCTTCTGCTTCGCGCGGACGCTGGCGCGATCTATCCCTTCGGCGGAGTGCTGACGACCGGACTCCGCGCGGCGCAGGTCGGGAATCCCGACCTGAAGTGGGAAACGACGTCGGCGACGAACATCGGCGTCGACTACGGGTTCAGCGACAACCGGATCTCCGGCTCGATCGATCTCTACCAGAAGGACACGAAGGACCTGCTGCTCGAGGTGCCCGTGCCGCAGCCGGCGGTGGTGCCGTCGCGCATCGAGAACATTGGTTCGCTGCGCAACAAGGGGCTCGAAGCGTCCGTCGATGCCAGTCTGTTGAGCGACGCGCTGTACACGCTTTCCAGTGGACTCGTGCTGACCGTCGAGCGCGGCGAGGTCACGAGCCTCGGCGCGGGCCGTGACAAGGTAGGTATCCTGACGGGCGATATCTCCGGCCAGGGACAGTCGGGCAACCACTCGCAGAAGATCATGGTCGGCCAGCCGCTCGGGACGTTCTTCGGGCCGCGCTTCATCGGTGTGGTGAACGGCCACCAGGTCTTCGCCTGCAAGGCGGCGAGCGCCGGGTGCGTCAACGGCAGGACGTCCGACCCGAGCGAGGCGGACAAGGAGATCATCGGCCACGCGAACCCGGACTTCGCGCTCGGCTTCCACAGCAACGCCACCTGGAACCACTTCGACGCCAGCTGGCTGTGGCGCGGCGAGTTCGGGCGGTCGGTGTTCAACAACACCGCGCTGGTGTACGAGACGAAGGGCAACGCGAAGCAGGGACGCAATTTCCTCGCGTCGACGCTGAGTCAGCCTGACAGCATCAGCGAGCCGTCGAAGTTCTCGTCGCGCTATGTCGAGAACGGGCGCTTCATCCGCCTGCAGAACGCGACGATCGGCTACACCTTCGACCTGCCGTCGCAGCTTGGCGTGCACAGCACGCGCGTCTACCTCTCAGGCGACAACCTGCTCCTCTTCACGCCGTACAAGGGCTACGACCCGGAAGTCTTCGTCGCGGCCGGACTGGCTGCGCGCGGCACGGACTACGTGACGTACCCGAGGCCACGCACGGTCACCCTTGGCGCGCACCTGCAGTTCTGAGCACGCCCCCACAGCGACCATTCTACCAGCCAGGTATCAGAGGCATATGAGTAATTCTCGAATGAAATGGGTCCGCCAGACGGGGCTGCGAGCGCTGCTCGTCGTGCCGCTCCTCATCATCGGCGAGAGCTGCACCGACCTCACGGAGGTCCCCCAGGACGCGCTGACGCCGACGAACGCGTTCCACACCGATGCCGAGGTGCTGGCCGGGGTGGCAGGTGTCTATGCGCAGCTCCGGAGCCTCGAGTTCTGGGAGCTCGACGAGGTCACCACCGACGAGGCGATCGTCCCGACTCGCGGCAACGACTGGTATGACAACGGGGCGTGGCTCGAGCTTCACCGGCAGACGTGGAACGCCAGCAGCGCCACCGCGCTCGGCAACATGAACAACGCGTGGAACGATTTGTTCAGCGGGGTCGCCAAGGCGAACCTGATGATCGACGTGATCACGAAGGCCGGCGGCGCGAATGCGCCGAAGACGCTGGCCGAGCTGCGGACGCTGCGCGCGTGGTACTACTACAACCTGCTCGACCTGTTCGGCAACGTCCCGATCGTCACGGGGACTGAGCTCAAGCAGTACCCCAGCTCGACCCGGAGCGAGGTATTCGCCTTCGTCGAGAAGGAGCTGACCGAGTCGCGCGCGCTGCTTCCCACCACCTGGGGCGCGGGGGGCTACGGCCGCGTCACGCAGGGAGCCGCGGATGCCATTCTCGCCAGCCTGTACCTCAACGCCGGTGTGTTCAGCAAGAGCACCGGTGTCAGCGTGACATCGTACAATTCGTGCAACGTTCCGGTGAGCGGCGGCACGAACGGTTGCGCGGCGGCGATCGCGGCCGCCGATCGGGTGTTGAACTCGGACAAGTACCGGATGAACCCGAAGTGGAAGAACAACTTCGGGCTCGACAACGAGACGTCGCCGGAGAACATCTTCGTCATCGTCCACGTGAAAGAACAGGCGCTGGGCGAGAACTTCCCCATGCGGACGCTCCACTACAACCAGCTGAACACGGGCTGGGGAACCCCGTGGAACGGCCTTGCCACCCTCGCCGAGGCATACAACGCCTTCGACCCGGCGGACGAACGGCGCGGCATGTGGCTTCAGGGCCCCCAGAGGAGTTTCGAGACCGACTCCATAGCATTTGATCGCACCGGCGACACCCTGAGGTTCAGCATCGACATTCCGGATGCGACTCAGGCGGGCGAGGGTACGGGTGTACGCTTCAACAAGTTCCCGCCCCTGCCTAACGCGCCGAGCGGCAACGGGCATCCGAACGACTTCACGTTCTTCCGCCTGGCGGAGATGCACCTGATCAAGGCCGAAGCGGAGCTGGAGCTCGGACAGGTCGGCCCGGCGCTGCTGGACCTGAACGCCGTCCACTCGATTCACTTCACCCCGCCGCAGTTCCTGACGGTCGTCAATCGTGACGCGATCCTCAGGGAGCGGCTGTTCGAGCTCGCTGGCGAGAACAAGCGTCGCGCGGACCTCATCCGCTTCGGCAAGTATCTCAACCAGTGGTCGACGACGATGCTGAACGGAAAGCGCGATCAGACGTCGAAGCCGTACCTGATCCTGTTCCCGATTCCGGCGACGCAGATCTCGTCGAACCCGCTGCTCAAGCAGAACCCCGGCTACTAGCCCAGCGGGAGTCCCACCTTCAGGTCACCATAGCCTGCTCATTCCCGGGCAGGCTATGGTGCTTCTGGGCCCCACGTCACGCTGCGCCCGCGATCCGGTCCCGGGCGGGGCGCCGATACTTCTCGCAGCTATCGCTTCATGACAGTTCCCTCCGGCGGCGGGCGCTTGCACGCCCTCGCGGCGATCACTTGCGCCGCGGCCGTCATTGCCTGCTCCAACAAGCGTTCGGCGGCTGATACGACGGCGACAGCCACGCCGGCCACGAAGACGTCGCCGCTCTTCACCCGACTGCCGAGCAGCAACACGGGCGTCGCGTTCCAGAACCGCATCGAGGAGTCTCCGGAACGGAACGTCTTCACGTACCGGAACTTCTACAACGGCGGTGGGGTCGCGATCGGCGACCTGACCGGTGACGGGCGTCCCGAGATCGTGCTGACCTCGAATCAGCAGGGCCCCAGGCTCTTCCTGAATGAAGGCGCCTTCCGTTTTCGCGACGTCACTGACGGCGCGGGTATCGCCGCCGAAAAGGATACGTGGTCGACGGGCGTCGCCCTCGCCGACGTCAACGGCGACGGCCGCCTGGACATCTACATCTGCCGCGCCGGCCCGTTCGAGGCGGCGCAGCGCGCCAACCAGTTGTGGATCAACCAGGGGGTGGACGGCGACGGAGTGCCGAGGTTCAAGGAGATGGCCCGGGCGTACGGCGTCGCCGACGAAGGCTACTCCACCCAGGCAGCGTTTCTCGACTACGACCATGACGGGGATCTCGACCTCTTCGTCGTCGACAACTCCCCTCGCCCCGTCAGCAGCTTCGCGGTTCGCAACACGCGGGACGTTCGCGACCCTAACGGCGGCGGGAAGCTGTTCCGCAACGACGGCGCTCGCTTCACCGACGTGAGCGAGGCGGCGGGGATCCACAGCCCGACGATTGCCTTCGGCCTCGGTGTGGCCGTCAGCGACGTCAATCGCGATGGCTGGCCCGACATCTATGTCTCGAATGATTTCTTCGAGCGCGACTACCTCTACATCAACAGGCACGACGGCACCTTCGCGGAGGCGCTCGACCAGCAGCTGCCGGTGCTGAGCTACTTCTCGATGGGACTCGACGTCGCCGACGTCGACAACGACGGTTGGCCGGACATCTACACCACCGACATGTTGCCGGACGACGAATACCGGTTGAAATCCACCACCGTATTCGAGAGCTGGAGTGTGTACCAGAACAAGGTGCAGAGCGGCTTCCACTACCAGCTCATGCGGAACATGCTCCAGCGCAACAATCGGGACGGCACCTTCACCGACGTGGGACAGATGGCTGGTGTCGCGCGCACCGACTGGAGCTGGAGCGCCCTCATCGCCGACCTCGATCTCGATGGGCGGAAGGACATCTACGTCACCAATGGCCTCGCCAAGGACGTGACGTCGCAGGACTACGTCGCGTTCCTGGCCAGCGCGCAGACGATGAGGGACGTCACCCAGGGCGGGCGCACGCGCGCCGATCTCACCCGGCTCGGGAAGGCGCTGACGTCGACGCCGATCGCCAACTACGCCTTTCACAACACGACGCTTTCGCCGGATGGACGAGCCGACGGTGACCTCCATTTCACTAACGACGCCGCCTCGTGGGGGCTGGGGACGCCGAGCATCTCCAGCGGCGCGGCGTACGGGGATCTCGACGGCGATGGTGCGCTCGACCTGGTCGTGAACAACGTCGACCAGGAGGCGTTCGTCTATCGCAACAACGCGCGCACCGTGCACCCGGAGCACCATTTCCTTCGTGTGCAGCTGGTGGGAGAGGGAGCAAATCGATTCGGCGTGGGAGCGCGCGTCACCGTGTTCGCCGGCTCGGACACGCTCATGCAGGAAGAGTCTCCGGTGCGTGGCTTCCAGTCGAGCATGGATTATGTCCTCGACTTCGGGGTGGGGCGGCACGACACCGCCGATTCCGTCGTCGTTGAATGGCCCGATGCGCGCGTGAATGTGCTGCGCCGCCAGCCAGTCGATCAACTGGTGTCGATTCGCCAGGCCGATGCCGGGCCGGCGCGAGCTGCGCTCCCCTCGGCGACATCCGGAACGCAACCGTTGTTCGCAGACGCCACGCAACGCAGTGCAATCGACTTCCGACACCAGGAAAACGAATTCGTCGACTTCGACCGGGAACCCCTGATCCCGAAGATGCTCTCGACGGAGGGACCCGCGCTCGCCGTCGGCGACGTGAACGGCGACGGACTCGATGACGTCTACCTCGGCGGCGCGAAGTGGCAGTCGGGGAAGCTGTTCCTGCAGCGCAGAGACGGAAGCTTCACGAGCGGCGACAACAGCGCGTTCGCCGCCGACTCGGTCTCCGAGGATGTCGGCGCTGTCTTCTTCGACGCCAACGGCGATGGCTCACCCGACCTGTACGTCGTCAGCGGCGGGAACGAATACGCGGAGAGTGCGCCGGCGCTGCAGGATCGGCTCTATCTCAACAACGGCAGGGGGGTCTTCCGCAAGTCGGTGGGCTACGTACCGCAGGAGAGCGTGAGTGGCTCGCGCGTCGTCGCCGCCGACTACGATGGGGATGGCGACATCGATCTCTTCGTCGGCGGGCGCTCGGTGCCATGGCGCTACGGGATCACGCCGAGAAGCACGCTGTTACGCAACGATGGGACGGGACATTTCACCGACGTGACCGCGACACTTGCACCCGAGCTGGCGGAGGTCGGGATGGTCACGGACGCGGTATGGCGCGATGTCGACGGCGACGGACGCACGGATCTCGTTGCCGTGGGCGAGTGGATGCCAATCACGATCTTCAGGAACAACGGGGCGGGAAAGTTGAAGCGCCTCGAGGCACGCGGACTGGAGCGGAGCAACGGCTGGTGGAATCGCATCGTTGCCGCGGACCTCGACGGCGATGGCCGCGTCGAGTTCGTGGTCGGAAACCTCGGCTTGAACGGACGACTTCGCGCGGGACCCGCCCGGCCGACCACGATGCTGGTCAAGGACTTCAACGGAGATGGATCCGTCGAGCAGATTCTCTCCTGCTACAACGACAGCGTCAGCTACCCGCTTGCGATGCGCGACGAGTTGACCAGGTCGATTCCGAATCTGGAGGGGCGATTTCCCCGCTACTCCGACTACGCGCGCGCAACGACGAAGGATCTCTTCACACCGGCCGAGCTGGCCGGCGCGGTCGAGAGGGATGCATACACCTTCGCGACCTCTGTCGTGCGCGCCAACCGCGACGGCAGCTACACTGTCGAGCCGCTACCCGCCGAGGCGCAGCTCGCGCCAGTGTATGGCATCGTGGCGAGAGATGTGGACCACGACGGCCACGTCGACCTGCTGCTCGGTGGCAACTTCGACGGCTTCAGCCCGGAGATCGGTCGCATGAGCTCGAGCGATGGGCTCTTCCTCCGCGGGACGGGGAAGGGGAAGTTCACGCCCTTGCTCGCCGTCGAGAGCGGGCTCCGGTTGCCGGGTCAGACGCGCGATATCCAGCGAATCAGGACCGCGCGCGGCGAGCTCTATCTCGCCGCGCGCAACAACGACCGGCCGCTCCTCTTTGAACGAAGTGAAAGACGTCGGGCTCGTCTCCGCTCCGGTCAGTGATCCGGTTGTTCGACCTTGCGGTTCGCTTGCTTCGTCTTGATCAATATCACGCCGTTGCCCCCGCGCGACCCATACATCGACAGACTCGCAGGGTCCTTGAGCACCTTGATGGACGCGATGTCGTTGGGATTGAGCCCCGAGAGGCCGCCGCCCGGTCCGGGCAGGACCGGTTGCCCGTCCACGATATACAGCGGTTCGTTATTGCCATCCCCCGAACTACCGCCGCGAATGCGGATCGCGATTTCGCCGCTCTCGGTACGAGTCACGACGACGCCGGGTACCTTTGCCATCAACTGCTGCTCGATCGACTGCGTCGGCGCGCGCGCGATGTCGTCCGACGTCACCTCCTCCTGACGAACGGGCGCACTTCGCTGGCCGGGGGTCCCGGCTTTGTGCGAGCAGCTCGCGGCGAGGACGGCGAGAAGACCGACCCGCAGCGACACTTGTGACGGGGCACGCATGCGACTCCGGTGTTGAAGGTGGAAATCGTCCCTGTCCGAAGCCAGCCAGGACGCCGGCCGACATCGAAATCGAAGGTTTTTACTTGCTCATTTATCGGACAGCGCGACGGGTTTCGCAAGCTCTGACCGAGGCCCGCCGGCGCTCGTGGCCGGCGCTGTTCGCCGGGATGCTCGCCGCCGGCGCTGCATGCGGTCGGGACGCATCCCAGGGTCCGCCGCTCTTCGAGCTCCTGTCGCCCCGGGCGACAGGGGTGAGGTTCACCAACGACCTCCCGGAAGAGCGCTTCAACATCCTGAACTACCTGTACTACTACAACGGGGGGGGAGTCGCCGTCGGGGACGTCAACAACGATGGCCTCCCCGACCTCTACTTCACCTCCAACCTGCAGCAGAACCGGCTGTACCTCAACAAGGGGAAGTACACCTTCGAGGACATAACGGATCGTTCTGGTGTCGCGGGCAGTCCAGGCTGGACGACCGGGGCGACGATGGCCGACGTGAACGGGGATGGCTGGGCCGACATCTATGTATCGGCGGTCGATTTCCTCGAGGAGCACGGCCACAACATCCTCTACGTCAACAACCGCGACGGGACGTTCACCGACCGGACGAAGGAGTACGGGCTCGAGTTCTCCGGCTACTCGACGCAGGCCGCCTTCTTCGACTACGACGGGGACGGCGATCTCGACATGTACCTCCTGAACCACTCGGTGCAGACGGCGATGTCGATCGGGCGCGGTCCCTTTCGCGAGAACCGCGATCCGAAGGCGGGCGACCGCCTTTATCGCAACGATCGCGGGCACTTCACCGACGTCAGCGCACAGGCGGGGATCTACGGGGGAGGGGAAGCGTCCGGGCTCGGCGTCGTCGTCAGCGACGTGAACTTCGATGGCTGTCCGGACATCTACGTCGCCAACGATTTCCAGGAAGACGACTTCCTCTACATCAACAACTGCAAGGGCACCTTCAGCGAGCGCCTCGGGTCAGCGACGGGCCACACCAGCCGCTTCTCGATGGGAGTGGACGCGGCGGACTTCAACAACGACGGGCGCCCCGACATCATCGTCGCCGACATGCTCCCGTACAAGGAGGAGGTGCTGAAGTCGTCGGCGACCACGGAGAGCTTCAACATCTACGACATGAAGCTGCGCGTGGGCTACCGCCCGCAGTACGCGCGCAACACCCTGCAGCTGAATCGCGGGAGCGGCAAGTTCAGCGAGATCGGGTACCTCGCCGGGATCGCCGCCACCGACTGGAGCTGGGCGCCGCTCTTCGCCGATCTCGACAACGACGGCCGCAAGGACCTGTTCATCACGAACGGGATCTACCGCCGGCCTAACGATCTCGATTACATCAACTACGTCGGGAACCCGGCGGTGCAGGCATCGCTGGCGCAGGGCGCCACCGAACAGAATGCGGCGGTGCTGAAGAAGATGCCTCACGTCCCGCTGGTGAAGTTCGCCTTTCACAACAACGGCGACCTCACCTTCACGGACATGGCGTCGGCGTGGGGGCTCGGGCAGGAAGGCTTCTCGAACGGCGCGGCGTACGTGGACCTCGACAACTCGGGGTCACTCGACCTCGTCGTCAACAACGCCAACGCACCGGCGTCGATCTATCGCAACCATTCGCGCGACGTCAACAGGCGCTCGTCGCTGACCGTCACGCTCCGGGGTGAGGGTGCGAACACGGCGGGGCTCGGCGCGAAGGTGATGATCGCCGCCGGCGGCACGCACCAGCTGCTCGAGGAGAGCCCGACGCGCGGCTTCCAGTCGTCGGTGGACCCGCGGCTGCACTTCGGGCTCGGCGACGCCGCGCGCGTCGACTCGCTGACCGTGGTCTGGCCAGACCGGCGATTTCAGGTGCTGACCAACGTCCTGGCGAACCGGCCGCTCGTGCTCTCGCAGGCGCAGGCGAGCGGCCGTTATGACTATCGTTCGGCGACGCCAGTGCAGCCCCTCTTCGCCGACGTGACGCGGCGGCACGCGATCCCGTACAAGCACGCCGAGAACGACTTCTACGACAGCAATCGCGAACCGCTGATCACACATCTCCTCTCGACGGAGGGACCGGCGCTCGCCGTCGCCGACGTGAACGGGGATGGGCTCGACGACATGTACGCGGGCGGCGCGAAGTGGCAGGCGGGAAAGCTGCTCCTGCAGCAGCGCGACGGGAGCTTCCGCGCGGCGAGCGAGCGCGTCTTCGCCGCCGACAGCCTGAGCGAGGACGTTGATGCCGCGTTCTTCGACGCGAACGGTGACGGGCGTCCCGATCTCTACGTCGCCAGCGCGGGGAACGAGTTCGGTGGCCGCAACGAGGCGCTGCGCGACCGGCTCTATCTCAACGATGGCAACGGCGTCTTTCATCGCTCGGCCGATGCGCTACCCGCGCTCTTCGACAACAGCTCGTGCGTGGCGCCCGGAGACTTTGACGGAGACGGCGACATCGATCTCTTCGTCGGGAGCCGCGTCGTCCCGCAGCAGTACGGGCTGACGCCGAAGAGCCACCTCCTCGAGAACGACGGCACGGGGCACTTCACCGAGGTCACGGCCCAGCGCGCGGACGCGCTCGAGACCGCGGGGATGGTGACATCGGCGGCGTGGATGGACTACGACGGCGACGGACATCTCGATCTCATCGTCGCCGGCGAGTGGATGCCGGTGCGGGTGTTCCACCAGGAGGGCGGCCACTTCGTCGACCGCACCGCGGCGGCTGGGCTCACGGGTTCGGAGGGATGGTGGAGCTCGGTGACCGTCGCCGACCTCAATGGCGACTCGCGCCCCGACCTCGTGCTCGGCAACCTCGGGCTCAACTCGTACATCACGGCATCGGCGAAGGAGCCGGCGCGCCTTTACGTCGACGACTTCGCCAACGACGGTTCGCTCGAGCAGATCCTCACCTTCTACAAGCACGGGGTGAGCTATCCGCTCCCAGGGCGCGACGACATCGTGCGGCTTCTTCCCGCGCTGCGCAGCCGCTACCCGACCTACGCCGACTTCGGGGCGAGCCGGATCGAGGACATCCTTCCCGCCGCGTCGCTCGCCCGCGCGACCGTGCGCCAGGCGACCGACTTCGCGTCGTCGGTCGCGATCAACGAGGGAAACGGGCGCTTCTCCTTGCACGCGCTCCCGGCCGAGGCGCAATTTGCACCGGTCCGAACCGCGCTCGCCCGCGACTTCGATGGCGACGGGAAGGCCGACCTCCTCGTCGCCGGCAACTTCTTCGCCGTCACTCCAGCGATCGGCCGTTATGACGCCAGCTACGGACAGCTGCTCCACGGACTCGGCGACGGCCGCTTCACCGCGGTGGACATGACGACCTCCGGACTCCTCCTCGAAGGCCAGGTCCGTCACCTCGCCGAGCTCCGCTCGGCGAAGGGCCAGACCCTGATCGTCGCCGCCAGGAACGACACCAC
>DASSZC010000487.1:0-2204 GCA_035702925.1 Gemmatimonadaceae bacterium
CGACCTTCGCGGTCCTCGTGCTCGCGGCGAACACCGCCTTCGCCGACTTCCCGCGCCTTTCGGGAATCCTCGCCAACGATCGCTACATGCCGCGCCAGCTCGCCGCCCGCGGCGACCGCCTCGCGTTCTCGAACGGGATCGTGCTGCTCGCGCTCTTCGCGATGCTGCTCGTCTGGATGTTCGGCGGCAACACGAATGCGCTGGTGCCGCTCTATGCGGTCGGCGTCTTCGTCTGCTTCACGCTGTCGCAGGGGGGGATGGTCGTGCACTGGCGCCGCACCAGAGGAGCGGGTTGGCGCTGGCGCGCGACGCTGAACGGCATCGGCGCCGCCGCGACCGCGATCGTCTCCGTCATCCAGGTGGTCACCAAGTTCACCTCGGGCGGATGGATCGTCGTGATCCTGATCCCGGGAATCATCTGGCTGCTCAACGCGATTCATCGCCACTACACTCGCTTTTACGAGGAGATTCGCTTCACCGGGCAGAGCCCGATCATGCCGCTGCATCACACCGTGATCGTTCCGGTGAACGGCATCACCAAGGCGACTGCCGGCGCTCTCGTCTACGCGACGACCATCTCTGATGACGTGCGCGCGGTCTACGTCGAGGTCGACCCGCTGGATACGCCGCGCATGCAGCGTGAGTGGGATGCGTGGGACACCGGAGTGGAGCTCACGGTCTGCCCCTCTCCGTATCGGTCGGTGCTTCGCCCGCTGGTGGCGTACGTCGACAGCTTGCGCCGTATCTCGCCCGGTGAGCTGGTCAGCGTCGTCGTCCCGGAGATCGTGCCGCATCGGTGGTGGGAGCACCTGCTGCACAACAAGACGGCCCTCTACATCCGGACGGCCTTCCTGTTCCGGCCTAACGTCGTGGTGATCGCCGTACCTTTCCTGCTCGGGCACGCCCGCCGGCTGCGCGAGATGCTCGATCACGACGACACCCTCGACGAGGGGCTCAACGATCAGCCACATCGCACCCGGTCATCGCGGCCGGGGGCGATCGCCGGAGCCGCCGCCGCGGAGGCGGCAGGGTCATGACCGTGTCACGCGGGACGGTCAGAGCGGCGCTGCTCGTCGCCGGAATGCTCGCGGTGCTCGCGGGCTGCGACGACGGTCATGCCGCGAGCGCCGCGGTGGACTCCCCCGAGGCGCACCGCCTCGATGGCTCGTGGACGATCGAGCTGCGCATCCACCGCCTCGGCTTCGCGCCAGTGAACGGGCGAGAACGCGGCGCTCGCATGGTGCGCGGCGAGATCGGCCTCGTCGCCAACCACTGGCTCCGCGGAAGCGAAGAGCTCCCGCGCCCGACGCACTATGGGACCTACGACATCGACTTCAGAGCATTCGACTTCGATCTGCGCCACGGCGGCGAGCTCCCCCGCGTCGCCGCTCGCGTGCGTGGCCGCGATTCCATCGACGTCGTGCTCGAGCCGGACGACCCGCACGAGAGCGTCGAGCTGCACGGCGCATGGCGCGGCGATTCGATCGTCGGTGAATGGTCGCTGGAGCCCGTGCGCGCGGGAGGGGATGCGGCCGGGAGCTTTACCATGTCCCGGCGAATCCACGAGTGAACGAGTTATCCGCCTCTTTTACGGGCTAACTCAAGCGAGAGCACAGGTTACGCTCCCGCTCGCTTGGGCGTCTTTTCAGCGAAGGACGAAAAGCAGCAGACAGCAGAAGGCCGACAAGAGCACACCCGTCGTGAGGCGGGGCCGCAAAGCCAGGAGTCTCGCAACCCATCGCGAGATCGTCCGGATGCCGAAGCCGAGCACAGGTTCGCGGTCCCGTGGCCGCCCAGCGCTCGACGGAGTTTCGTCGCGATGGGATGCCGCGGGATTTTTCTTACCCGGAAGTCACGCGCCGCGCGCTGCCTGACGCCGGGCCGCTCATACTCGCAGGAGAAGTCAGCGATGCCGGATACGCCCGCTCCAGTGGTGCAGCAGCTCTCGCAGCGTCCGATCCCGGCTGCTGACCTCGAGCGCCGCCGCGCCGAGAACGCGGAGCTGATCGAGCTGGCGCGACCCCATCTCGAGTGGCTGTCGGCAGCGCACCAGGACGTCGCCCACATGGTCGCACTCGTCGATCGCGACGGGGTGGTCCTCTTCTCCCTCGCCCGGCAGCTGGACGCGACGCGTACCCCGCGAGTCCCCGGGATGGGCGCGCCGGTGCAGCTGGCGAATGGCGAGACGATCGGCGCGATCAAGC
>DASSZC010000307.1:0-2257 GCA_035702925.1 Gemmatimonadaceae bacterium
GCCGCAGCTCGACGCCGCGCGGAACGGCCTGCGCGGAGAGGAAGGTCGGCAGCCAGCGCGGCGATCCGGCGAGGTCGGTGAGGCACCGCGCGTCCATCCCGGTGACGGTGGAATCGAGCTGGAGTCGGGTGGCCGGCCCGCCGGGCCAGGCGCTGAGCTCGGCGACGAGGCCGCGCTCCGCGGTGCGCGGGTCGGTGTCGACGTACAGGCGGACGAAGGCGTCGCCGCTGCCTAACGGCGTGGGAGCGCTGGTGGTGAAGAGCAGCTGGTCGGCGCTCCGCCCGTGATCGCGCAGGTCGAGCAGCTCGAAGGCCGCCGCGCTGTTCCCGCTGAAGGGGGACTGCGCGCCATGCGCGTCCGCGAGCCAGGCGACGATGGTGCGCCTCACGCCGGCGGCGTGCTCCGTCGTGCTCGTCACCTCGCGGAGCGGTGCGCTCCGGTCGCTGAGCAGCGCCAGGGTGGCCGTGCCGATCACTGCCGCAAGCCCGGTCACCGCGAGGGCGACCATCAGCTCGACCCCGGTCATTCCGCGGCGGGTCATCGTGTCACCCGCTGGCCCAGGGGCACGCTCGCGACCGATGCGAGGGTGTATCGGCCCGCGTTCCACTCGACGTCGACCTGGATGTCGTAGAAGCTTTCTTCGCGCGAGCGGGTGGCTGCGGCGCGCCACCGATATCCGGCGAAGGGTGCCGGGAAGTCCCCGCGCGCGAGTGAGTCGGGGAGCCGCCGCAGCTCCTCGTCGGAGAGGAGCTGCAGCGTCGCCAGCCGGTCCTGCGCCAGGGCGGCGGCGGTGAGCAGTGCCGGCTGCCGCGCCGCCGCGCGGAGGTGCGACGACACCAGGTCGAGCGCCGCCGCCGACACCAGCCCGATGACGAGCAGGGCGACGACCGCCTCGAGGAGGACGAAGCCGTGCCTAACGCGCGGCAGCATCGGCCACCCCCGACCATGGGTCCACCGTCACCACCCGCGCTCCCTCTGTCCCGCTCACGATCACCGGTCCTCCCGACGCCGTGCCCCCCGCGTCGAAGGTGAAGCGGACGCGCGGTGTGTCGGCGATGAGCGCTGCGCCGCCGGCGAGCGGCAGCCTACCGGCGGTGATCAGCCTGCGCTCCCCGCGCTCGACGGTGAAGGTCCAGACACGCGCCGTGGCCGGGTCGATCAGGACATCGACCGCGCTTCCTCGATCGAGCGCCGTCAGGCGCGCCCGGGCGAGCATTGCCATGATCTCTGTCGTCGTCGCCGTCACGCTGTCCTGCCGAGCGGGCGCGCGCAGCCCGAACGACGGCGCGACGATCGCCGTCACCACGCCGAGCAGCGCGAGGACGAGCAACATCTCCCAGAGCGTGTGACCGCCCTGGCAATGCCGTATCGGCCGGGACCCTGCACGGCGAGGCATTTGCTTCCTACTGCCAGCTCAGGATGTCCGCGTCTTCACCGGTGCCGCCGGGACGACCGTCGGCTCCCTGGGAGAGCAGGTCGTAGCCGCTGCCGCTCGCCGTCCCCGGCGCGCGATATACGTACGCGTTCCCCCATGGATCGAGGGGGACCGATTTCCGCAGGTAAGGTCCGCGCCAGTTCATCGGGCGCGGTTCGCTCGCCGGCTCCTGCGACAGCGCGGCGAGTCCCTGCTCGGTGGTTGGATAGCGCCCGGTGTCGAGGCGATAGGCATCGAGCGCCGCACCGAGCATCTCGATCTGCGTCCGCGCCGTCGTTTCCTTCGCGGTGCCGACATGGCGGAAGATGTTCGGCGCGACGAGGGTTGCGAGCACTCCGAGCACCATGATGACCACCAGCAGCTCGATCAGGGTGAAGCCACGGCGGCGGAACTGCTCGCAACACGTTCCTGTACCTCTTACCCGCATGCGCAGGTCCTCCGGGAGGACGGCGCGGCCGAAGGAGCACCGCGCCGTCCCGGAAAGAAGGTGTCAGACCGCTGGTGCGGGGTTGATGACCAGCTCCCGCATCATGTCGTGCTCCTCGTGCTCGAGGATGTGGCAGTGGTAGACGTAGTTCCCGGTAAAGCCCTTCCACGTGATCGCGATGCGCGTGACTTCGCCGGGGTTCGCCCGCACGGTCTCCTTCCAGCCCGCCTCGTCGGGGCCAGCCGGCATCACCGGACCGGTGAGGTACGGGGCCGGGTTGATCCCTGGAAGGGTCCCGAGGTCCTTTACGTACTGCTTGAGGTTCACCCCTTGGCGGTTCACCACCTGGAACTGCGTCTGGTGCAGGTGGATCGGGTGCGTATCCACCGTGGCGT
>DASSZC010000253.1:0-2129 GCA_035702925.1 Gemmatimonadaceae bacterium
GCCCGGCTCGCTCAGAGCGAGGGTTGTCAGGTGCTCGCCGCGCGCGATCGGCTTCAGGTAGTGTTCGCGCTGGAAGTCCGTCGCCTTCGCCGCGATGACCGCGCTGCCGACACAGTGCATCGCGAAACAGAGCCCGGCCGAGGCGCTTTCCGCGGCGAGGACCTGCGAGATCGCGACGAGACCGGCCATCCCCTCACCGTGCCCACCGAGATCGTCAGGCACGAGCAGCCCCGTGAGCCGCGCCGATGCGAGCGCCTGCATCGTCTCGGCGGGCCAGCGCGCTTCGCGGTCATCGCGCTCGGCGTTCGCCGCGGTGATCGTGCCGGCTATCTCGCGCGCGGTCTCGACGAGCGGGGCGAGTGAATTGGAGAGGAGGTCCCGAAGGGGCATCCAGAGAACCTAGCCACTGGCCAGTGTGCGTGCAGGATCGCCCGCTCCCGGGCTACGGGACGGCGAGGCACGCCGTCGGCGTCACGATCTCGAGGCGTACCGCCCAGATAGGCCCCCCGTTCAGCGTGCCGCGGAGGTGGCCAGTCGTCGAGTCATAGCGTAGCAGGTAGCGCGCGCCGGCCGTCGGCAGGACGAGATCCACGCCGGAGACCCAGCCCATCGCTGGGACCTTGGAGACAACCTCGGTGCTGGGAGTGCCCTTCGACTCGCGTGCGGGGAAGTTCCATGCGCGCAGCGTGTCGCCGCTCTGCTCGATGGCCCAGAAGCCCGGGCTGTAATTACACTGCGGCTGCAGCACGAGCTGCCTCGCCGCCGGCTCGTCCCCGCTCCCGGTGGTCCAGGCACCGGTCAGGTCCACGTCGGCGTGCCCGCGCCGGACGGGGTCGGCCTCTCGCACCGGGCGTTCCGCCGCCTTGCTCGCGGGCGAGCCGGTTGACGCGGAGCATGCGGCGGTGACGCAGGCCGCGAGGAGTATGATCAGTCTTTGCATCGCAGCATCATGATAGCGGTCGCGCGGATTGCTCCCGGCGCGTGGCGACCTGAATGCCCGCGGAGCGATCCGCGTAAATGCTCCTACAATCCGGGCAATTGTAGTTCAAACTGCTGAAGCCAGTCTGCATCAGAACACCAGCGTCTGGATCGAGTGCGGCGGCGCGTTCACCTCGGCCGCGTTCCCGCTCACCCACAGGTTGTACTTGACCGCGGCATCGCCGCGGTTCATCACCACGACCGCGACCTTGCCATCGGGGTTCACGAACGCCGTCGCCAGCAGTGCGCTGCGGCTCGGGGAGCAGGCGATGCGCCGCGCGCCGGGATGCACGAACTTCGAGAAGTGCCCGATGTAGTAATACGAGTTGGTGTAGGTGAGCGTCCCCGCCTTCGTGTCGGCGTGGATCGGCGCGAAGCAGAAGTTGCCGACGTGATTCGGACCGCCCTGTTCGTCGAGCAGCACGTTCCAGTCGCACCAGCCGACGGCGCCGTCGTTGAAGTCGTTGATCATCGAGCGGCCGTAGTACTCGCCGAGCCGCCAGCTGGTGATGTCTGCCGCCTTGAAGCTGTCCACCGTCCCCTCGGTGAAGAGCAGCTTCTTGTCGGGATACGTCTCGTGGACGAGGCGGACATTGTCGAACATCATCTCGC
This sequence comes from Gemmatimonadaceae bacterium, assembly GCA_035702925.1. Lineage (GTDB taxonomy): Bacteria > Gemmatimonadota > Gemmatimonadetes > Gemmatimonadales > Gemmatimonadaceae > JABFXC01. The sequence goes on from DASSZC010000253.1 coordinate 1,591, forward strand.
CCCCGCTCCATGGCTCGTACCAGTGGAAGCCGATTCCCCAGACGTACTTCGCGGCGGCGGGATCGGAGAGGATGGTGCTGACGCGCTGCCAGATCAGGTCGCGGTTGTGGTCCCAGGCGATGATCTTCCGGTCGCCGAGCCCCGCGCGCTTCATCGTCGGCCCGAGGAAGTTCTTCAGGAAGTCGCGCTCGTCTTCCGCCGAGTAGACGCAGGACTCCCAGGTCTGCGTCGCCATCGGCTCGTTCTGGACGGAGATCCCCCAGATCGGGATCCCCTCCTGGGCGTATGCCTTGATGAACTTCGTGTAGTAGTTGGCCCACGCCTGGCGGAGCTCCGGCTTCAGCTTCCCGCCATGGAGCATCTCGCCGTTGGTCTTCATGAACGCGGGCGGGCTCCATGGGCTGGCGAACAGGGTGAGCTTCCCGCCGGCGGTTGCGATCGCCTGCTTGATGAAGGGGATGCGGTACTTCCGGTCGTGCGCGACGCTGAACGACTTGAGCGCGGCGTCGCCTTCGTCGACATAAGTGTAGCTCGCCGAG
>DASSZC010000087.1:0-8187 GCA_035702925.1 Gemmatimonadaceae bacterium
CACCGCGCACTTCTCCGGTCGGCCGAAGCTCGACCGCGTCGTCTACTCCTTCGCCGCCGACCCGAACACCGCGGTCACGCGCGTGCTCGCCGGCGAGGCGGACTTCATCGAGATCATTCGCGGTGAGCAGCTCGCCCAGGCGCAGAAGACGCCGACGCTGCAGACGAAGGTCTACGGAGGGCTCGACTACGCCTTCCTCCAGTTCAACCTGCGCGACCCGAAGCGGCACGCCGCGCCTAACGCGCTGTTCGCCGATCGCACCCTGCGCCGCGCGCTGGCGATGTCGATCGACCGGGCGGCGATGGTGAAGAACGTCTACGACACCCTGGCCGCCGTTCCCTTCGGACCGGCGCCGCGCTCGCTCGGCATCGCCGACACCAGCATCAGGCAGCTGCCCTACGACACCGCCGCCGCCAACCGGATGCTCGACTCGCTCGGCTGGCGCGACAGCAATGGCGACGGGGTGCGCGACCGTCGCGGGACGCCGCTCCGCTTCTCGCTCGCGCTCCCGTCTTCGAGCAAGCCGCGCCAGCGCATGGCCGTCCTCCTGCAGGAGCAGCTGAAACGAGTCGGCGCCGAGGTGGTCATCGACGAGCTCGATCTCAACACGATGGTCGGCAAGCTGATGGGGCGGAACTTCGACGCGGCGCTGATGTCGTGGCACCCCGACCCGACGCCGTCGAGCATCCGCCAGGTGTGGACGACCACCGCGTCGCGCGAGAAGGGCGGCCTCAACTTCGGATCGTACGAGAGCCCGGCATTCGACGCGTTGATCGACAGCGCGACGAGCGCGCACAGCGTCGCGCAGGCACGCACCCTCTACCACCGTGCCTACCAGGTCTTCGTCGACGACCAGCCGGCGGTGCTGCTCTACGAGCCCGACCTCGTCGCCGGCGCGAGCAAGCGCATCCACCTCGCGACGCTGCGCCCCGACGCGTGGTGGGCGGGGATTCGCGAGTGGTCGATCCCCGCCGACCAGCGGATCGAGCGCGATCGTCTCGGCCTCGGCCGCGTGGCGCAGTAGCGTCATGCGGCGGCTGCTCGCGGCTCGCGCCGCGCAGGCCGTCGTCGTCGTGGCGATCGTCGCGACGATCGTCTTCGCGCTGACCCATCTCGCCCCGGGCGATCCGTTCGCGACCGCGGTCGGCACCGGGGAGCTGCATCCCGCGCAGCGCGAGGCGCTGCGCGCGCAGTACGGCTTCGACCGGCCGATCGCCGAGCAGTACGTCATGTACCTGCGCAACCTCGCGCGCGGGGAGCTCGGCTGGTCGTTCTCCCGGAGCCGGCCGGTGGCCGCGGCGCTGGCAACCGCGGTCCCCAACACCCTGCTGCTGATGGGCACCGCCCTCCTCCTCAGCCTCGCGTTAGGCATCGCCGCCGGGCTGCTGCAGGCGGGCCGCCGCGACAGCGCGGTCGATCGCGGATCGAGTGCGATCCTGCTCGTCTTCTACTCGATGCCGGACTTCTGGCTCGCGTTGATGATGATGCTCGCCTTCGCCTACGCGCTGCCGATCTTTCCCGTCTCGGGGATGATCGACCCGGTGATGCACGAGTACCTTGGCACCTGGGGACGCATCGCCGACCGTGCGCGCCATCTCGTGCTCCCGGCGACGACGCTCACCCTGCTCATCACCGCGGCGATCGCACGCCATCAGCGTGCGGCGCTCCTCGACGCCGCGCGCGCCGACTTCACGCGGACGGCGCGCGCGAAGGGGCTGAGCGGGCGCGCGGTGCTCCTCCACCACACCCTGCGCAACTCGATCGGCACGACGATCACCCTCGTCGGGCTGATGTTCCCCGCCCTGCTCGGGGGCGCGGTGCTCGTCGAGACGGTGTTTTCGTGGCCGGGGATGGGACAGCTGGCGACGAGCGCGATCATGACGCGCGATTATTCCCTCGTGACGGCGGCGGCGATCATCGGCGCGGTGATGACGGTGCTCGGGAACGCGCTCGCCGACGTCCTCACCGCGATCGCCGATCCGCGGCTGCGCGAGCGATGAGCATCCCCCTGAGCGAGTTCGACGCGGTTGGCATTCGCCCGAGGGCGGCCGATGCCGGTCCCTGGCGCGCCGCGATCCGCCGGCTGCGCCGCAACCGGGTCGCGACGATCGCGCTCGGCGTGCTCCTCGTCCTCGTCCTGGCGGCGGTGTTCGCCCCTGTCGTCGCGCCCTACGCGCCTAACGCGCAGCCGGACATCGTCGGCCTCGCCCGCGTCGCCCCATCCTGGTCGCACCCCTTCGGCACCGACGTCTTCAGCCGGGACGTCCTCAGCCGCGTCATCTACGGCGCGCGCATCTCGCTCGGCGTCGCGACGCTCGCGATCCTCCTCGCGATGTCCGCCGGGACCGCGTGGGGTGCTGTCGCCGGCTATGTGGGAGGCGCCACCGATGCCGTCATGATGCGGATCATCGACGCGTTGCTCGCGATACCGCGGATCCTCATCCTCCTGCTCGTGCTCGGGCTGTGGGGGAACATCTCCCTGCCGATGCTGGTGCTCGTCCTCGGGCTGACCGGATGGTTCGGCACCAGTCGTCTCGTCCGCGAGCGGGTGCGCGCGCTTTCGAAGCAGGACTTCACACTCGCGGCGCGGGCGATGGGGGCGCGCGACCTTCGCGTGCTCTGGCGGCACGTCCTTCCCAACGCGCTCTCGCCGGTGATCGTCGCCGCCACGCTCGGCATCGGCAACGTCATCGTCCTCGAGGCGGCGCTCAGCTACCTTGGCATCGGCGTCCGCCCGCCGCACGCGAGCTGGGGGAGCATCATCGAGGACGGCGCCGACCAGATTGGAAGCGCGTGGTGGATCGCGCTCTTTCCCGGGCTCGCGATGCTCGTCACCGTGATCGCCTTCAACCTTCTCGGCGACGCGCTGCGCGATGCCCTCGACCCGCGCGACGAGCGACGGCCGTGAGACACGCCCCGCTCCGGCGGTGGTGGAAAATGCCCGCCCCACTGCATAGCTTCGCCGTCGTCCTCCGGCCGCCAGACCCCCGATTCACGAAATGACCGAACCGCTCCTCGTCGTCCGCGACCTGCACACGACCTTCGCCACCGATGCCGGGCTCGCCCGCGCCGTCGATGGCGTGTCGTTCACGGTCGGGCGTGGGGAGACGGTCGGCCTGGTCGGCGAATCGGGGTGCGGAAAGTCTGTCACCGCGCTCTCCCTCCTCCGCCTGATCGACGGCGCGGGAAGGATCGAGGCGGGGAGCGAAATAATCCTCGAGGGGAAGAGCCTTCTTGCCCTCTCCGAGCGCGAGATGCGTGACGTCCGTGGTAATCGCGTCGCGATGATCTGGCAGGAGCCGCTCTCCGCGCTCAATCCGGTGATGACGGTCGGCGACCAGATCGGCGAGGTCGCGCGCGTGCACGCCGGGGCGTCGCGGCGCGAGGCACGCGCGAAGGCGGTCGAGATGCTGCGCCTCGTCGGGATCTCCGCCCCCGAGCAGCGTGCCGCCGAGTATCCGCACCAGCTCTCCGGGGGGATGCGCCAGCGCGTCGTCATCGCGATGGCGCTCGTGATGAGCCCCTCACTGCTCATCGCCGACGAGCCGACCACCGCGCTCGACGTGACGATCCAGGCGCAGATCCTCGAGCTGTTGCGCGAGGTGCAGCAGCGGATGGGAATGTCGGTTCTCCTGATCACCCACGATCTCGGCGTCGTCGCCGAGACGGCGTCGCGGGTGATCGTGATGTACGCGGGTGAAGTCGTCGAGGAATCGCCGGTGCGCGAGATCTTCGCCGCCGCGCACCATCCGTACACCGAGGGACTCCTGCGCGCGATGCCCCGCGTCGGGGCGACAGGCGGACGCCTCGCGGTGATTCCCGGCTCCGTCCCCGCGCCGACGAACTGGCCAAGTGGCTGTCGCTTCCGCGATCGCTGCCCATACGCGTGGGAGCGCTGTGAGCGCGAGCATCCCCCCCTCTACCAGGTCGGTGACGGGCACTTCTCGCGCTGCCATCTCGCCGTCGAGCCCGAACGCCGTGCGCACCCGCACGTGCCGCTCGCCGCCGCGGCGGGCGCGGGAGCGGGCAGATGACGGCGGCGGGCGCCCTTTCACCGCTGCTCTCGGTCCGCGACCTCAAGGTTCATTTTCCGATCCGTGGCGGCTTTCTCGGGGGCAAGCGCGGCGCGGTGCGCGCGGTCGATGGTGTTTCCTTCGACGTCTTCCCCGGCGAGACCCTTGCCCTCGTCGGCGAGTCGGGGTGCGGGAAGACGACGACCGGCCGCGCCGTCCTCCGCCTCATCGAGGCGACGTCGGGAACGATCACCTTCGACGGCACCGACGTTCGCGCGTTAGGCAGCGAGCCGCTGCGCAAGCTGCGCCGGCAGATGCAGATCGTCTTCCAGGATCCGTTCAGCTCCCTCAATCCGCGGATGACTGTCGGCGCGACGATCGCCGAGGGGTTGATCATCCACAAGCTCGCCGAGGGATCGGCGATCGACGCGCGGGTCAGGCAGCTGCTCGACGAGGTCGGGCTCCGCGCCGACCACGCGTCACGCTATCCGCACGAGCTCTCCGGCGGGCAGCGGCAGCGCGTGGGGATCGCTCGCGCCCTCGCCGTCGAGCCGCGCTTCATCGTCTGCGACGAGCCGGTCTCGGCGCTCGACGTCTCGGTGCAGGCGCAGGTGATCAACCTGCTCCAGGACCTGCAGCGCGATCGCGGGCTCGCCTACCTCTTCATCGCGCACGACCTCTCCGTCGTCGAGCACGTCGCCGACCGCGTCGCCGTGATGTATCTCGGCAGGATCGTCGAGACCGCGCCGGGCGCGGCACTCTACGGCGAACCGCTGATGCCCTACACCCAGGCACTGCTCTCGGCGGTGCCGGTCCCCGATCCTGACGCGAAGCGCCAGCGCATCGTCCTGCGCGGCGATGTCCCATCGCCAGCGGCGCCGCCGGGCGGTTGTGTCTTCCACCCGCGCTGCCATCATCCCTCGCGCGACGCCGCCTGTGCCGTGATCACCCCGCCGCTCGAGCCCAAGGGCACGATCCCCGCGGAAATGTCCGGATCAGGCAAGGGTGCGGACCTCCTGCACCTCGTGGCCTGTATCAAGCAGCCGCCGACCGCCGTCGACGAGGCCGCACAGCGTGCCGCGGGAGCCACGAAGACACCCGAGCTGTACCTTCCCGTCGTCGGCGCTCGCTGACCGTCCGCGAGCAATCACCCTAACGCGCAAATCGCCGTGACCGCACCTCCGCACCAATCGATCAACGTCGAGACGACGACGCTCGACCAGCCCCCGCGCCCATCGGAGGACCGCAGCTTCTTCGGGCATCCGCGCGGCCTCGCCACGCTCTTCACGACGGAGATGTGGGAGCGGTTCTCGTTCTATGGGCTCCGCCCGCTCCTCATCCTGTTCATGACCGCCGCCCTCAGCGAGGGCGGCTTTGGCTTCGACCGCACCGAGGCATCGGCGATTGTCGGCATCTACGCGTCGAGCGTCTATCTGTCCTCGCTCCCCGGCGGGTGGATCGCCGACCGCCTCCTCGGCCTGCGGCGCGCGATCTTCTGGGGCGCGGTGCTGATCTCGGCGGGGCACATCTCCATCGGTTTCTCCGCCTTGGCGCACGGGCGTGCCCCGTTCTTCATCGGCCTCGTCCTCATCGTTCTCGGTACCGGCCTGCTCAAGCCGAACATCTCGGCGATCGTCGGCGACCTGTATCCGGAGGGCGGCGCGCGGCGGGACGCCGGCTTCTCGGTGTTCTACATGGGAATCAACCTCGGCGCCTTCGCCGGCCAGATCGTCACCGGGCTGCTCGGCGAGAAGTACGGCTGGCACCTCGGCTTCGGCGCGGCCGGCGTCGGGATGCTGCTCGGCCTCTTCACCTACAGCTTCTTCGCTCCCCGCACGTTAGGCACGCTCGGCCTCGAGCGGTCGCGACATGCCGACCCGGCGGTCGACGCGCGCCAGGTCCGGACGGGAACGATGGTGACGTTCGGCGCGCTCGCCGTGCTCGCGATCATCATCGCCCTCGCCGCCGCCGGCATCATCCATCTCGACCCGCTGGCGATCGCGAAGAGCATGACCTACGTGCTCGTCGGCATCGCCGTCTTCTACTTCGCCGGGATGTTCGCCCTTGGCGGGCTCGTTGCCGACGAGAAGAAGCGGATCGGGGTGATCTTCATCCTCTTCATCTTCGCCGCGATCTTCTGGGCGGCGTTCGAGCAGGCGCCGACTTCGCTCAACCTCTTCGCCCGCGACTTCACGAACCGCACGGTCGCCGGCTGGGAAGTTCCCGCAACCTGGTTCCAGTCGATCAACTCGGCGTTCATCATCATCTTCGCGCCGATCTTCGCCTGGGTGTGGACGTCGCTCGCCCGCCGCGGCCTGAACCTGTCGAGCCCCACCAAGTTCTCGCTCGGACTTCTCCTCACGGCGATCGGCTTCGGGCTGATGATTCCGGCAGCGAACATGATCCTCGCGGCCGGCGCAACGGGCAAGGTCTCGGCGTGGTGGCTCACCTGGAGCTATCTCTTCCAGACTTTCGGCGAGTTGAGCATCAGCCCCGTCGGCCTCTCGACGATGACCAAGCTCTCGCCGCGCAAGTACGTCGGCCAGGTGATGGGCATCTGGTTCCTCGCGACCTCCGTCGGCAACCTGATCGCCGGCCTCGTCGGCGGCAACGTCGACCCCGAGAAGCTCGAGCAGATGCCCAAGCTGTTCATGGGCACCGCCGGCGCCCTCGCCATCGCGGCAATCGTCATCGCCCTGCTGATCGTCCCCATTCGCCGGATGATGGCCAGCACCGGAGACCGGATCGCCGCCGAAGCGTGATCGTCGCCGGGCGTTGGCCGGGACGCGTTAGGCGGTAAGCGATAAGCGATAAGCAGGCAGCGAACGGCGTTGCAGGGGCGACCCTGCAACGCCGTCTTGCTGACAGCTTATCGCTTACGGCTTATGGCTTGTAGCTCACGGCCAGTTGAAGATCGACGCCGGCACCGTGCTCTCCCGGCTCCGCTTCACGTCCCCCGGCTCGTCCCAGAACAGGCGCGTCAGGTCGGTCGCCGTGATCCGGAACTCGAGCTTCGCGTGCGGATCCTTCGACAGCGGGTAGCCGATCTCGAGGCGGAAGAGCCGCTTCGACCGCGGCGGCACCGCGGCGAGAAGGGAGATCCCCGTTCCCAGCCGCACCGGCGTGTTGACGCCGAAGGCCGCGTCCCCCGCCCACAGGCGCCCGGCGTCGAAGAAGGGCGCGACGCCGAGGTCGGCGAGCGCGCGGATCCGGCCGATGTACCAGCGATCCTCGAGCCTGGCGACCGCCCGCTGCGCGCCCCCCGCCTGTGAGTCGCGATAGCCGCGCACTCCGCCGCGCTCGTCGCCTAACGTCAGCTGGAAGGGAAGTCGCTGCCGCCATCCCCCGCTCCACTCCCCGTCGAGCACGAGGGTGTGTGTCGTCGTGATCCGGTGGTAGGCCGCCGCGCGTCCGCTCCCGAGGATCCCGTCCCACCGATTCGTGTCGTAGTCCTGCCGCCCTTCCCCCTGCACCTGCAGCGCGGCGAATGTCGTCGCCGAGCCGACCCCCGCGTACATGTCGGCCGAGAGGAAGATGTCGTCGTTCTCCGAGCCGAGCACGGCAAGGCTGCGCCCGCCGAGAAGTCCGAGCTGGAATCCCTCGCGCACGTCCTGCGTCGCCGACAGCGCGTCGAAGCCTGTCACGCGCAGGAAGTGGATGTTGCGGACCCCCCACAACCCGTTGATTCGGCCGCTGCGGTACGGCCGGATCGAGTCGGTGACCGCGGTCGAGTCGCGCACGAGGCCCTTTCGCGTGACGCGGATGTAGTCGTTGTCGCCGCTGTCGTATTCGCGCGTGTACGACGCGCCGAACAGGCTCAGTCGCCCCGGGGCGCCGATGCGGACGATCCCGCCGATGTCGGTGAACGAGCGCTGGATCCGGACCGAGGGCGCATCGACCGCCTCGCGCAGCAGCGGGATGTACTCCGAGCGCTCACCCGTCGCCGTGCGCCAGGCCACCCGCTGCAGGTCGGTGAGGAAGGCGTGGCCGGCGATCGCCGTCCAGTCGCCGCCTAACGGCCGGCGCGTCCCGGCGAGCATCAGCTGGTAGGGTCGGCCGAGCAGCTGGTAGTCCATGAACCGCGCGCCGAAGGTGTCGCGGTACGGACCCCTCGCCGCCGACCAGGTGCCCTGCAGCGCGATCGCCTCACCGGCGATGTTCGCGTTGCCCAGCT
>DASSZC010000347.1:0-3475 GCA_035702925.1 Gemmatimonadaceae bacterium
ATGGCCAGCCCGCGCGGCAGATGTGGATCAACTGGGAGCAGCGCGAGCCCTTCCGCGAGATGGACAAGTTCGGCCACGCGTATGGCGGCTACCACCTCACGCGCATCAGCGGCGAGCTCCTCGACGGGGCGTGCGTCTCGCGCGGGAAGGCGGTCTGGTGGTCGGCGGCGTACGCGGCGGCATTCCAGCTGCAGATCGAGATGTGGGACGGCAAGCAGGCGGCGTACGGCTTCTCGCCGCTCGACCTCGCCGCCAACACCGCGGGAGCCGGCTACGCGGTAGCACAGCATTACGTCCCCGCGCTGAGGAACGTGAAACCGACGATCTCGTATTCGCGCACCCTCGCCTCGAAGCGTTATGGTCGCGCGCAGGGGAGCGGGCTGCGGCCGACTACCGACTACTCGGGGCAGACCTATTGGCTCAGCTTCGACGTCGACGCGATGCTGCCTGACGGCGCGGCGCGCTGGTGGCCCGGCTTCGTCCGGGGGAGCATCGGGCACTCGATCACCGACTACGTCGACCCCAACACCGGCCGTGAACTGTGGGGGAGGCGCGAGATCGTGCTCACCCTCGACATCGATCCGGAGAAGCTGCCGGGGCAGAACCGGATCTGGCGGCAGGTGAAGCATGAGCTGAGCTACTACCACTTCCCGTCGCCCGCGCTCGTCCTGACGCCGGACGCGAAGGCCGTGCGGTGGTACCGGTGAGGGCGTCGGGCATCAGCGTCGCGCTGGTCGCCGCCGCGCTGTTCGCGACGGCCGCGATCGCGCGGGCGCAGTCCCCCGTGTACATCCCGATCGACGATCCCGCCTCCCAGCTCGTCGACGCGCTCGTCGCCCGCGGCGCGCTCCCATCGTTAGGCGCGCTCGAGCGTCCGTACCTCGCCGGTGCCGTGCGCGACGCGGTGGACAGCGCCCTCGCCCGCGCCGATCGCGGCGCGTCGTCGCTCACCGCCCCGCGCCGCTGGTACGATGCCGCGGCGCGCGCCGCGATCCGCTACGCCGGCCCGGGCGCGGGGCGCGACTCGCTGGCCGGTCGCAACGTGGTCGTCTCCGCCGAGCTCGATCCCTTCTTCACCGCGCAGACCACCGCGCACCGCGAGCTCATGCTCGGCGACAAGCCGGGGGGCGGGTATCCCGGCGCCGACATCCGCTTCGCGTTAGGCGCGGGGAACTTCGCGGCGGTGTCGCGGCTCAGGCTCGACCGCGCCCTTCGCGTCGATCCCGAGTTCGCCGGCAAGAAGGACCGGGCGACCGCCGCCCGCATGGAGGAGGCGTATCTCGGCGGGCAGTGGCGCTACGTCACCCTCGTGACGGGGCGCGTCTCGCGGAGCTGGGGACCGGCCCCGCTCGACGGCTTGCAGGTCGGCAGCTACGCCGACAGCTACGATCACCTGTACTTCCGGCTCGGGGTCAGTGGGTTGAACCTGACGAGCATCGTCGCGCGGCTCGACGACATGCCGATCGGCACCGACACCGTCGCCCAGCGCTACTTCACCGCGCACCGCCTCGGCGCCCGCTGGCGCGGGCTGGATGTCGCGGCGACCGAAGCGATCGTCTATGGCGGTCCGTCCCGCGGCTTCGAGCCCGCGCTCGCCAATCCGGCGACGCTGCTCGACCTCGCGCAGTACACCGACCGCCAGTCGCTGAACGTCAGCTACGGGCTGGACGTCGCCTTGCGGACCACTGGCCGCGGGCTGTTCGGCGCGCAGTTCCTCCTCGACGACTTCCAGGTCGACAAGTGCGGGACGAACTGCACCGAGCCGTCGAGCATCGGGCTCACGCTGCTCGCCGAAGCGGTTCCGACGGGGACGATCGCGCGCGCCTTCGGGTCGTACACGCGCGTCAACAACCTGACGTACCGCGCGCCGAGCGCGTGGGAGCGGTACAGCTACCTCGGCCTCGGGCTCGGCCGCGGCCAGTCCGATTACGACGAGCTCCGCGCCGGCCTCGAGCTCGCCCCACCGTTAGGCGGTCCGCTGCGCCTCTACGCCGCGACCCGCCGCCAGGGTGAAGGCGACTACCGCCGCCCCTTCCCCCGCCCCGTCGAGTATGCGACGACCCCTGCCATCTTCGCCGGCGTCGTCGAGCGCATCCACCGCCTCGGCGCCCAGTGGACGACGAGCGGCCGCATCGCCCTCACCGCCGACGCCGGCTACGACTGGACGCGCAACGCCGACCACGTCGAAGCCCGCTCCCGAAATGGGTTCGCCGGCCGGGTGCGCATCACCCTCAATCCCGCCGTCGCGTTTACGCAGACCCTCACGCCGTAACCGCGTCGTTCACTCCCATTCCCATTGCCATTCCCGCCGCATCACATGTAATGTGATGCGCGGCGCGCCAGCGCCGTATCAGGGCCCTTAGCTCAGTTGGTTAGAGCAGCGGACTCATAATCTGACGGTCGCGGGTTCGAATCCCGCAGGGCCCACCTCCCCCCCGATCAGCGTGTCGCTCCTGTTCATCGTCGCGGTACTCGCCGCATGGCTGCTGGCGCGGCGAGTGCCGGCTGTACGCACCATCGGCCTTCGCGTCGCCGCCTGGCTCGAGTCGCCACGGCAGGCGCCGTTCGTCATCGCGCTCGCGACGGTGGTGATCCTGACCGCGGCGTGGGGATCGTGGCGCGAACCGCCAGTGGTCCACGACGAGGCGTCGTACCTGCTGCAGGCGAAGCTCTTCGCCAACGGGCACTGGACCGCGCCCTCCCCGCCCCTCCCGGAGTTCTTCGAGCAGTACCACGTCTTCGTCACGCCGCGCTACGCGTCGAAGTATCCGCCGGGGCACGCACTCCTCCTCGTTCCCGGGATCTGGCTCGGCGTCCCGGGGCTGATGCCCGTCCTGCTCAGCGCCATCGCCGCGGCGCTGATCTTCGCGATCGCGCGGCGGCTCACCAACGGCATCGTTGCCTTCTGGACCTGGTGCTGGTGGATCACGACGCCGTTGACCCTCTGGGCGCTCGGCTCGTACTTCTCACAGTCGACATCGGTCTTCGCCTGGATGCTCGGCTGGTATGCGCTGTTGCGGTGGCGAGGTGGCGAAGAGCGATGGCTGCTCGTCGTCGGGGGCTGCGTCGCCTGGCTCGGCTTCACGCGTCCGCTCACCGCCCTCGCGTACGCGCTTCCGATCGGCTGCTACGTCTTGTGGCGCGTTGCGCGAACAAGGCGGTTCGCGTCGCTCGGTCGCGCGCTCGCGCTGGGCGCGGGAATGCTGCTCGTCATCCCGCTCTGGAGCGCGAAGACGGTGGGGACGATCCACGAGACGCCATACGCGCTGTATTCGCGGATGTATTTTCCGTGGGACGCGCCGGGGTTCGGGCTGGACTCGTCGCCGCCGGCGCGCCCACTGCCCGCCGACATGCAGGCGTTCGCCCGCGAACGGCGAGCGGAGCACATCGCCTACGTCCCGCGCGCACTGCCGCGCGTCCTCCTCAAGCGCGCCAGGAACGTCGCGAAGAACATGTGGCGGCCGCCGCGGTTGAT
>DASSZC010000289.1:0-8542 GCA_035702925.1 Gemmatimonadaceae bacterium
GCCCGGCAGCGGATCGATCCATCCCATCCGCGAGGCAAGACCGAGGATCGTGACCGTCGCGTAGAGGTTGATCCCGCTCGCGTAGGCGATTCCCAGAGCTTGAACCAGCGACACCAACGACGTCATGGGCAGCTCCGGGAATCAGGTGCTTCCTAATCGACCAGCCGCAGAGGCATCACGAGACAGAGGTACTGTGCTGGATCATTCCACTGTTCCGGCTCCAGCGTCGCAGCGCGTTCCGGCGCGCGGAAGGTCAGCTTCACTTCATCGGTCGGGATGAAGCGGAGGATCTCCAGCAGGTAGCTGGCGTTGAAGCCGATATCGAGCGGATCGCCGGTATAGCGAACCGCGAGCTCGTCCTGGGCATCCCCCAGGTCCGGGGTCTGGACGCTGAACTTCGCCATCCCCGCGTTGAACGACATCCGGATCCGGTGGGTCTGGTCGGATGCGATCACCGACATGCGCTTGAGCGCACTCACCAGCGCGGCCTTGTCGGCGATCGCGAACTTGTCGTTGTCCTTCGGGATGACCTGCTCGTAGTTCGGATACGGGCCCTCGATCAGCCGGGTGTACACCGCGGTAAACGGTGACCGGAAGCCAAGATGATTCTCTCCACGCGCGATCTCGAGCTCTTCGTCCGCGGGAAAAAGCCGGCGAATCTGCTCGAGCGCCTTCGGTGGCACGATCAGATCTGCAGAGGGCATTCCACTCGACTTGATCGGCACCTGCATCTTGGCGAGACGATGGCCGTTGGTGGCGACCATCCGCATCATGTCCGGCCGCAGTTCCCAGAGCACGCCGTTGAGGATCGGACGACTTTCCTCGGTCGATACGGCGAATGCCGTATGCGAGATCAGCTTCTGCAGCTCGCCCGACCGTACACGCCAGCTCTCGTTGAACTTGATGTTCGGGAACGAGGGAAACTCGTCACGAGGAAGACCCAGGAGCCGGAAGTGGGCGCGGCCACAGTCGATCGTGACACGCTGCTCTCCGGATGTTGCGACCTTCACGGGAGCCGGTGGAAGCTCGCGAGCGATCTCGCTCAGCTTCTTCGCCGGGATCGTGATCGCTCCAGCTGTCTCGACGTCGGCGCTGATCTCGGTGCTGACGGCAATGTCGAGGTCAGTTCCTGAAAGGCGAATTCCCTTCTCCGTCGTCTCGACGAGAATGTTCGCGAGAACAGGAAGGGTCGTCTTCGTCGGAATGCTTGCGGTAACCGCGGCTAAGCCTTCCTGGAGCTTCTCCCGCGTGATCGTGAAGCGCATTCGGCTCCCTGATTGTGGATCGATGAAGCTGTCTAGCTGTTACTAGAAGCTTTAAGACCTTGATAGTAGCAGCAGTAGAGACTGTGGATCTGTGGAGAGACTGCTCAACTTACTGGCTCACAGCCAGTTAGAACAGGCGGTCTGACGTGTGTTCGATGTTGAGCAATGGTGTTTGCCGGGGATTGGAGAATCCTCATCCGGATCGCTGTGGGGAATCCGGTGATTATCCAGACCTCAACGAAGTGATTGGAGGACAGATCGGACCTTTTCAACACGCTTCGCGAACACCACGTCGCTGGTGATTCCCTCGGTGACGCGCTCGAGGCTGTGGATAACGGTCGAGTGGTCACGGCCGCCAAAAGCTACCCCGATCTCGACGAGCGGAGAACCGAGCAGCTCGCGGACGAGATACATGCAGACCTGCCGAGGGGTCGTCAGGGTCTTGGTGCGAGTCTTCGACTTCAAGCCGTCCGGAGTGACGCCCCACTCGCGCGCGACGATCCCCTGGATCGTGGTAATGTCGAGCTGCCGGCTCTCGGTGTTCTCGAGCGATTCCGGCCCGGTTCGCAGCTTGTCGCGCAGCGCCTCACGGGCCAGGTCGACGGTGACCTCACGATGCCGCAGCGAGGCATAGGCGAGAAGCTTGATGATCGACCCTTCGAGCTCGCGGACGCTCGAGCGGATATGCTCGGCGATGAACCGGATGACGTCTTCGGGGATCGTCAGCTCGAGGTGATCGAGCTGCGCCTTGTGCCGGAGGATCGCGATGCGGTGCTCCAGATCGGGGAGCTCGATGTCGGCGACCATCCCCCACTGGAAGCGGCTGATGAGGCGCGCCTCGAGCCCGGGGATCTCCGACGGCGGCCGATCGCTGGTGAGGATGATCTGCCGGCCGGCCTCGTACAGCGCGTTGAAGGTGTGGAAGAACTCCTCCTGGGTCGCTTCCTTCCCCTTGAGGAAATGCACATCGTCGACGAGGAGCAGGTCGATCTCGCGATAGCGGCGGCGAAAGTCCTGAGTCGTCCGGCCCTGGATCGACGACACGAGATCGTTCGTGAACTGCTCGGTCCCGACGAACGCGATGCGTGTTTCCGGCTTCCTGGTCTGGATCTCGTGCGCAACCGCCTGCATGAGGTGCGTCTTGCCGAGTCCGGTGTCGCCGTAGAGGAAGAGCGGATTGTAGACCTTTCCCGGTGCCTGGGCGGCGGCGTGGGCGGCGGCCGCCGCGAGCTCGTTCGACTTCCCGATGACGAAATGGTCGAAGGTGTAGCGATCGCTGAGCGGCGCGAAATTGTTCTTCTGCTGGCGCTCCTGTGTCGTGATGGAGGGCGTAATATTGGACGCCGGGGGCGCGACGAAGAAGTCCATCTGCGGACGCGCCTTCCGTTCCTCGTTCACCTTGAAGGTGATGCGGATCGGATGGCCGAGTGCGATCGGCGCGTACGTCGAGAGGAGCTCGGCGTGCTTTGATTCGTTCCAGTCTGCAGCGAACTGATCGGGTGCTCCGACGAACAGCGTATCGCCCTCTAGGGTGAGGGGCTCGGTAGGCTCGAGCCAGGTGCGAAACGTTTGTTCAGGGAGCTCCTGCCGAGCGCGGTCGAGGAGGCGGGACCAGATTTCGCGCGCGGTAAGCGACATTAAGTGGGTGTGGAAAAGTCGCGGGGGAGGCGAAGCTACCCGGGCCCTGTGGATAAGTCAATCGGCGAGATTTGCCGTGACATCTGGCGCGAAAAACGGGCGCCGAGGACATCGGCGCGCCAGCTTCGAGCTGATGCGCGCGAGTGTTGGAGGATGGCAGTGCCGGTCATGCCGGGGACCTGCGGAAACGACACGCGATCACTTGACCCATGTCAAGGACCTGGATAGGTTTACAGGTCTGTACCCGATCTATCTGAGACTCATCTGAGGCATTACGAATGGGCAAGCCAACCTACCGCCCGCGCAACAAGCGCCGCATCAAGACTCACGGATTCCGCCTTCGCATGTCCGACAAGTGGGGCCGTGAGGTACTCGCTCGGCGCCGGAAGAAGGGACGGAAGCGGTTGACTGTGCAGCTCCCGAGCAAGTACGCGGGCGCCTGACGGCGGCCGCGGATAGCGATCTCGCGTAGCGATCTTCGCATCATCCGACGCATACGCCCGCCACGTTCCCGCGCAGTCATCGCATCACGCGTGGCGCCGAGCTGCGTGAGATCGCGCGAACAGGGAAGCGACTTCGCACCGAACATCTCGACGTTCGGGTGGGCGCTTCCCTTTCGCGTCTCGGTCACCCGCGCGTGGGCTTCGTGGTCCCGAAGCACGGGAAGTCGTCGGTCGAGCGGAACCTCCTGAAGCGCCGGCTTCGCGAGCTCACGCGAACGGTGATCCTTCCGCAAATGGCTCCCGTCGACATGGTCATCCACGCACGGCCGTCGGCTTATCGCCTGCGCTTCGACGAGCTCGCCGGCCTCGTGAGCACGATCGAACAGCAGGCCGCTCGAATCGCGGCGAAGCTCGTCGCAGTAGATTGATTCGTGCGCACGCTCCTCATTCTTCTCGTTCGCGGATACCAGGTATCGATCTCGCCGATGCTGCCGCCGAGCTGCCGGTACATGCCCAGCTGCTCGGCGTACGCGATCGAGGCGCTCGAGCGGCATGGTGCGATCCGCGGGAGCTGGCTCGCGGCCCGCAGAATTCTTCGCTGCCATCCGTTCCGGCCTGGCGGCTACGACCCGGTTCCGTAACCACGCTTCACCGACGTCGAGCGCCGTGCGCGCCCGGCGTCGCTTCAACTTCGACATGACGCGCGTCCAGTCTCGCGCGCTGGTTCCATGACCCGACGCATCGCAATCGCGGCACTTCTCATCGGTCTCGTCCTGTGGCTCACGCCGCGACTCTTTCCGACGCCACCACAGCGTCCGGTGCCCAAGGCCACCACGGCAGCGGGGACGACCACCGCGAGCGCGGTTCCCCTTCCCGGCAGCCCGGCTCCAGCCGAAGCCAGTCCGGCCGCCGCGGCGCCTAACGGCGGCACCGGCGCGCAGGCGGCCGTGCCGGCCGCGGGCCCTGTCGCTCCGGCGAAACCGGATACGACGGTGATCCCCGACTCGCTCGGCGAGATCCGTTTCAGCTCCCGAGGCGCATCGGTCGTTGGCGCAACGGCGGCGAAGTATCACCGGCTCCAGCCAGGAGCGACGAAGGGATCCGGGATCGAGCTGGCGCGCGCCGGAGAGCCGCTCGTCTCCTACCAGCTCTCGACCCCCGCTGGCATCGTCCCGTTGGCCGGCGCTTCCTTTACCGGAACGCCGATCGCCGCCGGCCGCGGAGTGCAGTACGCGACGACGACCCCCGCGGGGAACGTCGACATCCGCTATGCCGTCGTCCCCGACAGCTACGTCGTGCACGTCAGCGGCAAGGTCGCCGGGGCTCCCGCGGGCAGCGCGCTGCTCGTCACCCTGCCGCAGGGTCTCGCCTCGGCCGAGGTGGACACCCTCGACGACATCCACCACTACGCGATCGCCTACAAGCGGAAGACGAGCGATGCAACCGGTGTCCCGTTCACCAAGGTGGATGCCGGCGAACGCCAGGATATCCCGGGGCCGCTCACCTGGGCGGTGACGAAGAGCAAGTACTTCATGGTCGCCATCGCCGCGCCGGACACCTCGCATCCGCTCGGCTCGATGACGATCACCGGTGGGCCGCGGACTTCGAAGGTCGTCACGCACATGACGGGCGTCGTCCAGGTCCCGCTGCAGGATGGCGCCTTCTCCTTCGACATCTACGCCGGGCCGCAGGAATGGCGGCGCCTCCGCGCGTTAGGCAGGGACCTCGACACCGCGAACCCGTACGGCGGCTACCTGCAGAAGATCGTGCAGCCCTTCGCGACGATCGTCATGCGCGTGCTGCTCTGGCTGCACGAGACCTTCAAGATGAGCTACGGCTGGGTGCTCGTGCTCTTCGGCGTGATGATCCGGCTGTTGACCTGGCCGCTCAACCAGAGCGCGATGCGGACGAGCCTGAAGATGCAGCGCGTCCAGCCGCAGCTGCAGGAGCTGCAGAAGCGCTACAAGGGGGATCCGCAGCGGCTGAACACCGAGATGATGAAGCTGTACCGCGAGCACGACATGAGCCCGTTCAGCTCGCTCGCCGGGTGCATGCCGATGCTCATCCCGATGCCGATCCTGTTCGCGCTGTTCTACGTCTTCCAGAACACCATCGAGTTCCGCGGTGTCCCCTTCCTCTGGCTCCCGGACATCTCGCTGAAGGACCCGTATTACATCCTGCCGGTCCTGATGGGGCTCTCGATGTTCGTGCTCTCGTGGATCGGGATGCGGAGCGCGCCGCCGAACCCGCAGACGAAGATGATGGCGTACATCATGCCGCTGGTGATGACCGTGATCTTCTTCCGCTTCCCCTCGGGATTGAACCTGTACTACACCGTGCAGAACATGGTGACGATCCCGCAGCAGTGGCTGTTGTCGAAGGAGCGGGCGAAGAACAGCAGCGCGGTGGCGACGTCGGCGCCGGCGGTGGCGCGAGGGCGACGCTGATCGGCGCCTAACGGCGCGGCCCCGGCCGGGGCCGCGCCGGTTCACTCGCGAGCGACGTGTACCAGGACGGGGAGGATTGGCGGTGCGCATCACGTACATCGGACATGCGACGCTCCTCCTGGAGGTCGCCGGCAAGCGGATCCTGACCGACCCGAACTTCGACACGAAGCTCGGACGCTTCCTGCCGCGGGTGAGCGCCCCCGGGATCGCCCTCGGCGCCCTCCCCTCGCTCGACGCGATCCTGCTCTCGCACGCGCACGCCGACCACCTCTCCTTCGAGTCGCTCGAGGCTCTGCCGCTGACGATCCCGCTCTTCGCGCCGGCGCCGATCGCAAAATGGCTGCGCGCACGGGGACACTCGAATGCGAACCCGCTCACGCCCGGCGAGGACGTCGATCTCGGCGGGATCCGGGTCTCGGCCGCCGCGGCGCAGCACGTCGGTGCCCGCTACGCCGTGGACCGCTGGCGCAGCGACGCGAACATGTACCTCGTCGACACGGTGGTGGAGAGCCTCTTCTTCGCCGGCGACACCGCGCTCACGCCAGGGACAGGGGACCTCGTCAGGAAACACATCCACGAGCAGGGGCGGCAGCTCGACGTCGCGCTCCTCCCCATCGGGCATGCCCCATGGTGGAAGTTCAACTTCCGCCGCGGGCACCTGACGAGCGATGACGCGCTCTCGCTGTTCGAGCGTCTCGACGCGAAGGTGTTCATCCCCTATCACTGGGGCACCTTCCGGCACGTCACCGCCGGCGCGCACGACGCGATCGTCCGCCTGCGCGAGAAGCTGCCCGCGCACGCGCGCGGCCATCAGGTGCGGATCATCGAGCCCGGCGAGGCATTCGAGCTCGAGCAGGCGCAGACCGCCTGACGATGTCCGGCCACCCCCCGCGGCCGCGGCCAGCGGGTGCCGCCCGCGCGGCGAGCGATGACGGCGTGCTCGGGGCGATTGGTGGCGGCGCGGACACCATCGCCGCGATCGCGACGCCGGCCGGGCGCGGGGCGATCGCGCTCGTGCGCATGAGCGGCCCAGCCGCCGAGCACATCGCCGGGCGCGTGGTGTTCCCGTGGCCGACGTCGCCGCGTGTCGCGACGCTGGCGACGATCCGCGATCCGGAAAGCGCATCGGTGGTCGACCGCGCGCTGGTGACGCGCTTCGAGCTCGGGCGCTCCTTCACCGGGGAGCCGCTGGTGGAGATCTCGACCCACGGCGGCCCCGTGTCCTCGGCGCTCGTGCTCGCCGCGGTGGTGAGCGCGGGGGCACGTCAGGCGCTGCCCGGCGAGTTCACCCGCCGCGCGGTGATGAACGGGAAGCTCACCCTCGCGCAGGGCGAGGCGATCGGCGACATCATCGATGCGACGTCGCGATCGGCGCACCGGCTGGCGCTCGACGCGCTCGACGGCGGCCTGGTGCGGCGGGTGCTCGCGCTCCGCGACGCGCTGCTCGAGGTCGAGGCGCTGATCGCCTACGACATCGACTTTCCCGAGGAAGACGACGGCCCGATCGCCCCGGAACGGATCGCGCGCAGCGC
Source organism: Gemmatimonadaceae bacterium (assembly GCA_035702925.1). Taxonomy (GTDB): domain Bacteria; phylum Gemmatimonadota; class Gemmatimonadetes; order Gemmatimonadales; family Gemmatimonadaceae; genus JABFXC01. Next base: position 7,326 of record DASSZC010000289.1, read on the forward strand.
CGACGAGGTCAGTGCGCTGCTCGACGCCCTGATCGCCACCGCGCCGGCGGGAGAGCTCGTGCGCGACGGAGCGCTGGTCGTCCTCGCCGGACCGCCTAACGCGGGGAAGTCGTCGCTGTTCAACGCCCTGCTTGGCGATGCGCGGGCGCTGGTGACCCCGATCCCGGGGACGACGCGCGATGCGATCGAGGCGGTGATCGACGCGCCGGGGTGGCCGCTGCGCCTCGTCGACACGGCGGGGCTCCGCGAGTCGACGGACACGATCGAAAAGCTCGGGATCGAGGTGAGCGAGCGGTATCTCGCCCGCGCGCAGGTCGTGCTCGCCTGCGGAGAGCGGCCGGAGGACATCGAAGCGACGACGGGACGCATCGCGGCAGTCTCCGGCGCACCGATGATCGGCGTGCTGACGAAACAGGATCTCCCCGATGCGAGCGCCGCCGCAAACGACCCGCGTCGGGACACGCAGCGCTTCGTCAGCGTGAGCGCGGAGACCGGTGCCGGGCTGGGAGAGCTCCTCGCGCGCGTCGAGGAGACGCTGGGGTCATCGTTCACCGTGGTCGCACCGGACATGCCGGTGGTGACACGGGCACGGCACCTCGCGGCGCTTCGGGTCGCGCGCGCCGAGATGCGGGAGTTCAGCGAGAGCTGGGGGAGCGGCGAGCTGCCGGCGCCGGTGATCGCCGTGCACCTCCGCGCGGCGGTCTCCGCGCTCGAGGAGCTGGTCGGCGCGGTCGACACCGAGGACGTGCTGGACCGGGTCTTCCGGTCGTTCTGCGTCGGGAAGTAGCTGTCGCTACGGCGGCCGCGCCGTTAGGCGCGACGGGCCCACCAATCGTCAGGCGGTCGCGGCGCCGGAGCGCGCGAGGTCAGTCAGCTCCTGCGCGCCGGCGCGGATCGCCCATGACAGCCCGCGGGACTTGATCGCCGGCTCGACGATGCGGGCGCCGATGAGATATCCGCTGCGCTCGGGGAGCACATAACGGTCGACGGTGCGGGCCTCGTCGCTCATCCCGCCCGACAGGTAGCGCAGCCGCAGCCCGAGCGCCGACGAGTCGAGGTCCGGGGCGACGGCGCGGGCGATGATGCTCTCGAGCTCACGGACGCGCGCATACTGCCGGCGGGCGTAGCCGAAGTACTCCCATGCCGCGTGTCCCGGGCTGATCGCCTGCGACACCTGCACGGCGAGTCCTTCGTTGACGAGCAGCTCGCGCAGCGTC
>DASSZC010000481.1:0-8795 GCA_035702925.1 Gemmatimonadaceae bacterium
ACGCGCTGCTCGTCGCGATCAAGGCGCGGCTGCGGCGCGTCGTCGGCATCTCGGTAGTGGCGATCGTCGCCAGCGGGCTGGTGAACGCGCGACTGAGGGGACTCCTCGGCGGCCCCTTCGTCGCCGACGAGTTCTCGCGGCGGGTGTTCGCCTGGAAGATGGCGGTCGCCGCGCTGCTCATCCTCGTCTTCCTGTTCGCGCTTCCCGCGCTGAAGCTGGTGCGCGTGGGCATCTGGCGCGGACGGCTGTTCAACGCGGTGCACGTGATCGTGCTGGTGCTCGGCGTGCTGGCGGCGATGGGGGGGATACTTCTGACGCGGTGATCGCACTGCCGCGGGATCCCCGGAATGGATCGGCATGTCGCGCGGTGCTGGCCCCCCAACAGCTGAACGGCGATTGCGCGGATTTCGCGGATGTCACGGATACTGGCTCGGTCGCCCTCGAGGAGTGGACTTGTCTTCAGGAACGATCTGCGAAATCCGCGTAATCGCTGTTCCCCCTGTTGATGCTCGCGAGCCACGCAGCCCTATATCGCCACGCAGGACCCGGTGAACGGCCCGCGGCCTCGCGTGACAACAGTCACGCTCGATCGCTTCAACGAACGCTAGCCTCAACGACATGACTCTCGAACTCTGCAGTGCCGGTGGCTCCCCGCATCCCGCGATCATCCAGGGCGGGATGGGAATCGGCGTATCGAACTGGACGCTCGCCCGGGCGGTGTCGCGACTGGGACAGCTCGGCGTCGTCTCCGGCACCGCGATCGACACCATCCTCGTACGCCGCCTCCAGGACGGCGATCCCGGAGGAGACGTGCGCCGCGCGATGGCGGCGTTCCCGATAGCGGGAGTGAGCGAGCAGGTGCTCCACCGCTACTTCCTGCCTGACGGTCGCCCGGCGGGCGCTCCGTACAAGATGCTCCCGATGTACAAGCAGGTGGTGAGCGCGGCGCGGCAGCAGGTGACGATGCTCGCGAACTTCGTCGAGGTCTGGCTCGCGAAGCACGGGCACGATGGGGTGGTCGGCATCAACCTGCTGACGAAGGTGCAGATGCCGAACCTCGCGTCGCTCTACGGCGCGATGCTCGCCGGCGTCGACTACGTGCTGATGGGTGCGGGAATTCCCCGCGAGATCCCGGGCGCGCTCGACGCGCTCGCGAAGCACGCACCGGCGCGAATCCGGTTCGACATCGAGGGTCCCGCCGAGCCAGCGCCGGAGTATCTCGACTTCGATCCCGCCGATCACTGGACGCCGCCGGCGGAGCTGGCGCGTCCGCGCTTCATCCCGATCGTGTCCGCGAACTCGCTCGCGGCGACGCTGGCGCGGAAGGCCACCGGCCGCGTCGACGGCTTCGTGGTCGAGGGGCCGACGGCCGGCGGTCATAACGCTCCGCCACGCGGGGAGGCGCGCTTCACCGAGGACGGCGAGCCGATCTACGGCGAGCGCGATCTCGTCGACCTCGGGAAGATGCGCGAGCTCGGGCTTCCCTTCTGGCTCGCCGGCGGCACTGGGTCGGCGCACGCGATGCGCGCCGCGCGCGAGGCAGGCGCGGCGGGAGTCCAGGTCGGGACGCTGTTCGCCTACTGCGACGAGTCGGGGCTCGCGCCGGAGCTGAAGAGCGGCGTCCTCGCGGGAGTGGTGTCGAACACCGTGCGCATCCGCACCGATCCGCGCGCCTCACCGACGGGATATCCCTTCAAGGTCGTCGAAGTCGAAGGGATGCCTCGCCAGGACGACCGGCGCAAGCGGGTCTGCGACCTCGGCTACCTGCGCACGGCGTACCGGGCGCCTAACGGCAAGCTCGGCTACCGCTGCCCCGCCGAGCCGGTGGAGGCGTACGTCGCAAAGGGCGGCGACGCCGCCGACACCGTCGGGCGCCGGTGCCTGTGCAACGGGCTGGCGGCGAACATCGGCCATGCGCAGCGGCGCGACGACGGAGAGGAGCTTCCCCTCATCACGAGCGGCGACGATGTGAGCGCCGTGCTCGCCCTCGCCGGGAAGGGCGACGGCTATTCCGCGGCCGACGTGATCGAGTTCCTGCTCGGTGGAACGTCAGTGAAAACCCTGACGGGCGATCAGCAGTTCGCCTGATGGTCGCTCGTCCCGACGCTCCTAGTTTCCCATCACTGTGCTGAATCTCCCTGGTCCAACTGCGTCCTCCCCCCATTCCCTACGCGGGCCATGAAAAAGACTACAACGGTTCGAACACTGCTGGTCGGCGCGGCGTCAGCTCTCGCCGCGGTCACACTGTTCTACTCGTGCGCGGTGCCGAAGACCGCGAACCTCGCGGCCGGTGACGCCGCCGGGAAAGTGTACGTGCCGCCGGGCTCGTACGACCAGTACTACGCCTTCCTCTCCGGGGGGTACAACGGGCAGATCGGCGTGTACGGGCTTCCCTCAGGCCGGCTCCTGAAGTTCGTCAGCGTCTTCTCGCAGAACCCCGAGACCGGCTGGGGCTACGACGAAGAGACCAAGCCGATGCTGCAGACGACCTACGGCTTCATGCCGTGGGACGACACGCACCATCCGGAGCTCTCGCAGACGGACGGGGTTCCTGACGGCCGCTGGCTGTTCATCAACGGCAACAACACGCCGCGAGTCGCCCGCGTGGACCTGACCACCTTCGAGACCTCGGAGATCCTGCAGATCCCGAACTCGGCCGGGGGTCACGCGTCGCCGTTCACGACGCCGAACACCAAGTACATCGTGTCGGCGACGCGCTTCAGCGTGCCGATCCCGAACACCGACGTCGCGATCGAGAGCTACAAGAAGAACTTCAAGGGGACGCTGTCGTTCATCACGGCGGACCAGCCGGACAAGATGGACATCGCCTTCCAGATCCTGCTCCCCGGCTTCAACTACGATCTCGGCCACGCCGGGAAGGGTCCGTCGGACGGGTGGTTCTTCTTCACCTCGTACAAATCGGAGCAGGCGAACGAGAAGCTCGAGCTCAACGCGTCGCAGAACGACAAGGACTTCATCGCCGCTGTGAACTACCGCCAGGCGGAGCAGTGCATCGCGCAGGGCAAGTCGCGCAAGGTGCCGGCGGAGTATTTCCACAACGTGATGGATTTCAAGTCGCACCAGGCGAGGAGCGAGAAGAAGACGAGCGTGACGATGCTCGATCCAACGTCGTGCCCGGGGATGGTCTACTACATGCCGACGCCGAAGTCGCCGCACGGCGTGGATATCGACCCGAGTGGTGAGTACATCGTCGCGGGCGGCAAGCTGGCGACGGTGATCCCGGTGCACTCGTTCAGCAAGCTGCAGAAGGCGATCGCCGACAAGCAGTTCGACGGCGAGGTCGAGGGGATCCCGGTGCTGAAGTACAGCGCGACGATCGCCGGCGAAGTGCAGAAGCCCGGCCTCGGCCCGCTGCACACCGAGTTCGACGGGAAGGGCAACGCCTACACCTCGATGTTCATCTCCTCGGAGATCGTGAAGTGGAAGCTGGGGACGTGGGAGGTGCTCGACCGGATGCCCGTCTACTACTCGGTCGGCCACCTGATGATTCCCGGCGGCGACTCGAAGAAGCCGTGGGGGCAGTACGTCCTCGCGCTCAACAAGATCACCAAGGATCGCTACCTGCCGACGGGGCCCGAGCTGGCGCAGTCGGCGCAGCTGATCGACATCAGCGGCGACAAGATGAAGATGCTGCTCGACTTCCCGACGATCGGCGAGCCGCACTACGCGCAGGCACTGCCGGCGGCACTGATCAAGGACAAGTCGCTCAAGTACTTCAAGCTCTCCGAGAACACCAATCCGGGCGTCGTGAAGGCCGAGCGTGAGGGCGGGATCTCGCGAAACGGCAAGCGCGTCGACATCAAGATGGCGGCGATCCGCTCGCACTTCGCCCCGGACAACCTCGAGGGAGTGCAGGTCGGTGACACGGTGTACTTCCACGTCACCAACATCGAGCAGGACTGGGACATCGTGCACGGCTTCGCGGTGCTCGGCGCGGAGAACTCGGAGCTGATCATCGCCCCGGGTGCGACGCGGACGCTGAAGTGGATCCCGAAGGCGACCGGTGTCTATCCCTTCTACTGCACCGACTTCTGCTCGGCGCTCCACCAGGAGATGCAGGGATACGTGCGGGTCTCGCCGGCGGGATCGAACACGCCGCTGATCGCGAACATCAGCAAGAAGGCGGCTGCACAGATCTCGAAGAACGAGAAGGAGTCCCACGCACAGCACTCGGCCGCCGGCGGAGGGCGCTGACCTCCGATGACAAGGCTCTCCAGACTCCTCGTGGGTGCTGCGGCGCTGCTGCTCGCCGCGGTCTACGTGCTGCCGCTCTGGCACGTGCGGCTCATCGCGCCACAGTACCCCGAGGGGCTGGGGATGCACATCCACCTCAACTCGCTGCAGGGCGCGACCGAGACTGACCTCAACAACATCAACAACCTGAATCACTACATCGGCATGAAGCGGATCGAGACCGACGCGATCCCCGAGCTGGCCATCATGCCATGGGTCGTCGCCGCGCTGATCACCGGCGGATTGCTCGTCGCCGTGATCGGCAAGCGGCGCCCGCTCTATTTCTGGCTCGGTGCCTTCGGCCTGAGCGGCCTGGTCGGCCTCGTCGACTTCTGGCGCTGGGAATACGACTACGGCCACAACCTCGACATGGCCGAGGCGATCATCAAGATCCCGGGGATGAGCTACCAGCCGCCCCTGATCGGGTCGAAGCAGCTCCTGAACTTCACCGCCACCGCGTGGCCCGGGTCGGGTGGCGTGGCGGCGGGGCTCGCCTTCGCGTTAGGCCTCACCGCGACGGTGCTGGTAATCGTGGCGATGCGGAAGTCGCGTTCGATGCAGGCGACGACGGGCACGTACGCACGGAAGGGCGACGCGCCCCTCGCCGCGGCATCCTGACGATGGACATGGAGTCCGGCATCCGCATCGACCGCAGGGCAGCGCTCCGGAAGGGGGCGCTGCTCATCGCCGGTGCCGTGGCGGCGCCCGGGCTCGGCGCCCTCGCCGCCTGCGCGGCGAGCGAGCCGCGACCGATCGCCTACGGGCATGACGAGTGCGCCTACTGCCGGATGATCGTCGCCGATTCGCGGTTCGCCGCGACGCTGCTGACGGGGAAGGGGCGGACGGTGGTCTTCGACTCGCCGGAATGCCTGGCGAGCTACTGCGCGCAGGAAGCGGTGAATCGCGGACGCGATGCGGTGCAGTCGATCTGGGTGTCGGACTACGATCACCCCGGCAACCTCATCCCCGCGCGGCGGGCGCGCTTTCTTCGCGTCGCGGGGGCGGGGAGCCCGATGGGGAAGGGGCTCGTCGCATTCCGCTCCGATGCCGACGCCCGCCTCGTCGCGGACAGCGCCGCAACGTTAGGCTGGGACGAGGTGCTGGCGCTCGTCGGGCGCGAGGGGCTTCGGCGCGGGGTTGCGGCGAACCTGGCGCCGGCGGTGCCGGCGACGCGACGATGACGATGGAGACGCGCGCGCGCCGTCGGGCGCGAGTGACGCTCCGCCTCGCGCGGGGCGTCCTGCTGTTGCTGGCCGGCTCGGCGACGATGGCGGGCGCGCAGCAGGCGATCGTCGTATCGCCGGATGGCCCGGTGCGGACGCTCGCCGCGGCGATCGCGAAGGCGCCGCGCGGCGGGCGGATCAGGGTCGCCCCCGGGATCTACCGTGAGCCGACGATCGACGTCGACAAGCCGGTCACGATCGTCGGGGACAGCGGGGGGGGGGCGGTGCTCGACGGCGAGGGGAAGCGGCAGATCATGACGATCTCGGCCGACAGCGTCACCGTCCGCGGCTTGACCTTCCGCGACGTCGCGACCAGCTACCGGGAGGATTGGGCGGCGATCAAGGTCGTGGAGGCAACCGATTGTGTCATCGAGAACAACCGGATCGAGCGAGGGTTCTTCGGGATCTACCTCGCGCGGGTCTCGCGCTGCGTGGTCGCCCGCAATATTCTCGAGGCGAACCGGTCGGGCGAGACGACGTCGGGGAACGGGATCCATCTCTGGACCGCCGATCACGTCACGATCGCCGACAACAGGATCAGCGGCCATCGGGACGGGATCTACTTCGAGTTCGTGCACGACAGCAACGTCGAGCGAAACACCAGCGAGGGAAATGCCCGGTACGGGCTGCACTTCATGTTCTCCGACGACTGCCGCTACGTCGACAACACCTTTCGGCGAAACGGCTCCGGGGTCGCGGTGATGTACACACGGCACGTGGAGATGGTGAACAACCGCTTCGAGGAGAACTGGGGCGGGGCAGCGTATGGTCTCCTCCTGAAGGAGATCAGCGACCCCCGGCTCGAGGGCAATCGCTTCACGCGGAACACCACCGGGCTGCTCGCCGACGGGACGACGCGGCTCATCGCCACGCATAACACCTTCGCCGACAACGGCTGGGCGATCCGCCTCGACGCCAACGCGCAGGAGGGCCGCATCGTCGAGAACGACTTCTTCCGCAACAGCTTCGACATCGCGACGAACAGCAGGAACGCGGACACCGTGCTCGAAGGCAACTACTGGGACAGCTACACGGGGTACGACCTCCAGCGCGACGGCCGCGGCGACGTGCCGTACCACCCGGTGCGGCTCTTCTCGCTGCTCGTCGAGCAGAACGAGCCGGCGCTGATCCTCCTTCGCAGCAACTTCGTCGCCCTGCTCGACGCGGCCGAGCGGGTGATCCCCGCGCTCACCCCCGAGACGCTGGTCGACCGGCGCCCGGCGATGCGCCCCCTCCGGCGGAGCGTGCAATGATCAACATCGCCGGGTTGACGAAGCGTTATGGGGCGCACGAGGTGCTGCGCGGGATCGACCTCGAGATCGCGCCGGGGCGGGTGGCGGCGATCGTCGGGCCTAACGGCACGGGGAAGACGACGCTCATCAAGGCGGTGCTCGGCCTCGTCCGGCCGGACGCGGGAACGATCACGGTCGATGGCAACGTCATCGGCGAGGACTGCGGCTATCGCGCGCGCATCGGCTACATGCCGCAGATCCCGCGCTTTCCGCAGAACCTGACCGGTGCCGAGCTGCTGGCGATGCTGCGCGACATGCGCGGCGGCGAGCGGGGAGGGCAGGCGATCGACGAGGAGCTGATCGGCCGGTTCCAGCTGGGGAACCAGCTCGCCAAGCCGGTGCGTACGCTCTCCGGGGGAACGCAGCAGAAGCTGAACGCGGTGATGGCATTCCTCTTCTCGCCGAATCTTCTCATCCTCGACGAGCCGACCGCGGGGCTCGACCCGGCGTCGAGCGCGGTGTTCAAGGACAAGATCCTCGCTGAGCGCGACGCGGGGCGGACGTTCGTCCTCAGCTCGCACTTCATGAACGAGCTGGAGGAGCTGGCCGACGACGTCGTCTTCCTCCTCGAGGGAAGGGTGCAGTACCGCGGCCCGGTCGAGGAGCTGATGCGCAGCACGCGTCAGGCGAACCTCGGGCGGGCGATCTCCTTCCTCATGATGAAGGGGGCAGCATGACGTTCATCTCCCCCCCGACGGTGAAGATCATGAAGTACGAGCTGCGGGACGTCGCCCGCAGCCGGTCGCTGATCGCGTACACGCTGTTCTTCGCGATCGTCACCGACGCGCTCCTCCGCTTCGGCGGTGGCGGGAAGGCGCTGGTCAGCCTGGCGAGCGTGGCGCTGTTCATCATCCCGCTCGTCGCGCTCGTCTTCGGGACGGTCTTCCTCGACAACGCCCGCGACTTCACCGAGCTCCTTCTCGCCCAGCCGATCACGCGGCGGCAGCTGTACAGCGGATTGTATTTCGGGCTGACGCTTCCGCTCGCCGGTGCGTTCGCTGTCGGGGTGCTCGTGCCCTTCGCGCTGCACCGTGCAGCGGATCCCGCGGTGCGCGCCTCGCTCGCGGCGCTCGTGGGGACGGGGGTGACGCTGACCTTCGTCTTCACCGCCTTCGCCTTCGTCATCGCCGCGTGGTCGGAGGACCGGCTGCGGCGGATGGGGACGGCGATCGGGGTCTGGCTGCTGCTCGCGGTGCTGTACGACGGCCTCGTGCTGGTGCTGGTGATGTTGTTCGGCGACTATCCGATCGAGCGGCCGATGCTCGCGGTGATGGTCGCCAACCCCGTCGACCTGGCGCGGGTGCTTCTCCTGCTGCAGCTCGAACTGTCGGCGCTGATGGGTTACACCGGCGCCGCGTTCCAGCAGGTGTTCAGCGGTGGCAGGGGAATCGCCATCGCGTCCCTGGCGCTCGCCTTCTGGGTGGCGACGCCTGTCCTCCTCGGCCTGCGGTCGTTCAGGAAGCGCGACTTCTGATCGATGCCGGGCCTAACGATCAAGATCTTCAATCCGAGGTCATCACAAGTGCAGAGAAACCGTTTGTTCGTCGTCGTGGGCATCGCCGCGGCCGGCATCATCGCCGCGTGCAGCGGGGGCGAGAAGAGCGCGACATCCGACACGGCGGCGGCAGCGGGCGCTCCGGCCGCGAGCACGCCGTCGTCCGCTCCCGCGGCGACGCCGACGGGGAAGGTCATCGTCGTGAAGCTCATCACCGACGACGCCGGCAACCGCTTCGAGCCGAACAAGCTCGAAGCTCATCGCGGCGACGTGATCCGCTACACCCTGGTCGCGGGGGTGCACAACGTCCACTTCCTCCCCGACTCGAACCCCGGCAAGACCGGCCTCCCCCCGGCGAGCGACATGCTGCAGCTCCCAGGACAGACGCTCGACATTCCCGTGAACTTCGCGAAGGGGCACTACTACTTCCAGTGCGACCCGCTCGCGGCGCTGGGGATGATGGGGCATCTCGAGGTCGAGGACGACGACTGACGGGCGACGAACAATTTCATGGGGTCAGAGTCGTTGAAA
>DASSZC010000285.1:0-2571 GCA_035702925.1 Gemmatimonadaceae bacterium
GGCGTCGTGAGCGGGGGCATGACGATCGACCGCCAGCGCGGCTGGATGACCGATGCGCGCACCACCCTCACGGTGACCTCGATCGTCGCCCCGCCTCCCGGCGTCGCCGGCCCGCCGATGCGCGTTCGTCTCCGGATGACGCAGTGGCTGCGGACGCAGTGAGCGGGGCGCGGCGCGCGGGGCGCGGGGTGCGGCGACGTGATGCGTGACGCATCCCCGCCCGTAGCTTATCTTTAGCCGCACGTGGAGCGCCGCGGGCACCCCCGCATCCCGCGCCCCGCACCCCGCACCCCGCTCATGCGCCTCGTCCACCTCTCCGATCTCCACCTCGGATTCCGGCAGTATCAGCGGCTGACTCCCGGCGGCATCAATCAGCGGGAGGCGGACGTGGCGGGCGCGTTCCGGCGGGCGATCGAGAAGACGATCGCGATCGCCCCCGACCTCGTGCTGCTGGCGGGGGACATCTTCCACAACGTCCGGCCCACCAACCCGGCGATCCTCCAGGCGTTCCAGCAGTTCACGCGCCTGCGCTCCGCGCTCCCCGACGCCGCGATCGTCATGGTCGCCGGCAATCACGACACGCCGAAGACCGCCGAGACGGGGTGCATCCTGCGCCTCTTCCGCGAGCTCGGGATCACCGTCGTGGACAGCGCCCCGGAGCGGATCGCCTTTCCGGAGAAGGAGCTCTCGGTCCTCGCGGTCCCCGACCTGCCGGGCGCGGCGCGCGCCGTCTCGCTCACCCCCGAGCCGTCGGCGCGCTACAACGTCCTCCTCCTCCACGGCGAGGTCGAGGGGATGCTCCCCGCCTACGCCGCGCCGCTCGACCGCGCCTCGGTCGAGATCACCCGCGAGGAGCTCGGCGCCGCGGCCTGGAGCTACGTCGCCCTCGGCCACTTTCACGTCTACCGCGAGATCGACCCCAACGCCTTCTACTCGGGGTCCATCGAGTACACGAGCGCCAACGCCTGGGGAGAGCTCGTCGAGGAACGGCAGGCGGGGGTGCCGGGGAAGGGGATCATCGAGCGCGATCTCGACAGCGGCGCGCAGACCTTCCACCACATTCCCTCCAGCCGCCCGCTGCTCGACCTGCCTCCGGTCTCGGCGCGCGGGATGACCGCCACGGACCTCGACGCGGCGATCCGCCGGCGGCTCGAGGAGGTCGAGGGGGGGATCGACGACAAGATCGTCCGGCTCGTCGTGCGCGACGTCCCGCGTCACGTCGTGCGCGAGCTCGATCACAAGTCGCTGCGCGAGTTCAAGCGGCGGGCGCTGCACTTCCATCTCGACACCCGCCGCCCCGAGATCCTGCGCACCAGCGCCTCCGGGGCGCCGGGCCGCCGGCCGTCGCTCGCCGAGACGGTGCGCGAGAAGCTGCAGAACCGCCTGCTCACCTCCGACATCGACCGCGAGGCGCTGGTCGCGCTCGGGCTCCGCTACCTCGAGGAGGCGAGCGCGCTGGCGATCGCCGCCCCCGTCGCGCCCGGCGCGGCGGTGATGACCGACGGCGGCTCGAGCGGCGACGACGGCGACGGGCTGTTCGGCGGCACGCCGTCGAGCGGCGCGCCGGTGCTTCCGGTCTAGCCGCATGCGGATCAACAGCCTCCGCCTCCTCAACTTCCGCCAGCACGCGGACACCTACGTCGAGTTCGACGGCGGGCTCACCGGGATCATCGGCCCGAACGGCTCGGGGAAGACGACGCTGCTCGAGGCGATCGCCTGGGCGCTCTACGGCAACCCGGCGGCGCGCGGCACGCGCGACTCGATCCGCTACAACCGCGCCGGCCCCCGCGCCGCCGTGCGCGTCGAGCTCGACTTCTCGCTCGGCGGCCACCGCTACAACGTCGTCCGCGGGCTGACGAGCGCGGAGCTCTTCCTCGACGGCGGCCAGCAGCCGATCGCCAACTCGATCACCGGCGTCACCGACCTGCTGCAGCGGCGGCTCGGGATGACGCGCGGCGAGTTCTTCAACACCTACTTCACGGGGCAGAAGGAGCTGAACGTGATGGCGGCCATGGGGCCGTCGGAGCGCGCGCAGTTCCTCTCCCGGGTGCTCGGCTACGAGCGCCTGCGCACCGCCCAGTCGCTCGTCCGCGACCGCCGGCGGCTGATCACCGCGGAGGTTTCGGGGCTGCGCAGCGCGATGCCCGATCCCGACAGCGTGGCCCAGGCGCACGCCGGCGCCGAGCGCCGGGTCGCCGACGCCGGCCGCCGCGCCGCCGCCCTCGAGACGGCGCGCATCGCCAGCGGCGAGCGCCTCGCGGTGGTCGCCCCGCGGTGGGAGAGCGCCCAGCGCGAGCGGGAGCGCCTGCAGCGCCTCGACGCCGAGCTTCGCGTGGCGCAGGGGGAGGAGGGGGCGCTGCGGCGCGACGGCGAGCGCGTCGCCCGCGAGACCGCGGAGATCGCCGTCGCGCGCGCCGAGCTGGATCGCATCAAGGGAGAGCTCGCCCCCTTCCGCGAGGTGGCCGCCGAGCTGCAGCGCTTCGACGCCCTCAACCGCGAGGAGGGACGCCGTCAGACGCTGATCGAGACGGAGCGCGCGCTGCACGACGAGATCACCCGCCTCGTCGAGCG
>DASSZC010000073.1:0-4498 GCA_035702925.1 Gemmatimonadaceae bacterium
GAGACGCGCCGCGAGCTGATGACTCGGGCGCGCCGGCTGACCCCGGCGCACCAGGCGCGGTGGGGGAAGTTCACCGTCGACCGGATGCTCGCGCACATGGTCGACGCGTTCCGGATGGGGATGGGTGAGATCGAAGTGCGCCAGCGGAAGATTCCCGTCTTCGGCACATGGCCATTCAACGTCCTCTTCATCCGCTTCGTCGGGATGCCGAGGAACGCGCCGACGGTGCGCGAGATCATAGAACGGCCACCGCTGTCGATCGACGCCGAGCTGCGCGAGCTCGATGCAGCGATGGAGCGGTTCGCGGCGCAGCGCGAGCGGAGGGAGTGGCCGCGGCACCCCGCGTTCGGGAAGCTGTCGCGGAAGTCGTGGGGAGTGCTCGGCTACGTGCATACCGACCATCACCTGCGGCAGTTCGGCGTATGACGCGACGGCTGCTCGGCGCGCTCCTTGTCGCGGTGATCGCAGTACCGTCGGGTGGGGGCGCGCAGTCGAGCGGGATCCGGACGTGGTGCAATCCGCTCGACGTCGACTACCGGTACAACTTCGAGAACATCAACGACAGCGTGTCGTACCGCAGCGGCGCCGACCCGGTGATCGTGACGCAGGGGGGGCAGTACTACCTCTTCGCGACGATCGCCGCCGGCTACTGGCGCTCGCCGGACCTCGTGCACTGGACGCATGTGCGGCCGAGCCGCTGGCCGTTCGAGGACGTCGTCGCGCCCGCGGCGCTGGCGGTCGGCGACACGATCTGGCTCCTCCCCTCGGCGATGGAGCCGCGCCCGCTGCTCTACACCACCGCCCCCGCAACCGGCCGGATCGAGTGGTACAACCGGATCATGCCTCGGCTGCCTAACGCCGCGGCGCGCGGCGACCGGACCGACATCCCCGCCGACTCGAACCCGCCCGGGCCGTGGGATCCGGCGCTCTTCCACGACGACGACGGACGCTGGTTCCTCTACTGGGGCTCGTCGAACACGTACCCGCTCTACGGGATCGAGCTCGACCCGGCGAAGCGGCTCGCTTGGAAGGGGACGCAGCGTCCCCTGCTCCGGCTGCACCCGGACGAGCATGGATGGGAGCGATTCGGCCGCGACCATCGCGAGTCGCGCGTCCCGTTCATCGAGGGGGCGTGGATGACGAAGCACGGCGGGCATTACTACCTGCAGTACGCGGGACCGGGGACGGAGTACAACGTCTACGCCAACGGCACGTACGTCGGCGACGCACCGTTAGGCCCCTTCACCTACGCGCCGTACAACCCGATCGCCTACAAGCCCGGCGGGTTCATGGCCGGCGCCGGGCATGGCAACACCTTCGAGGACCTGCACGGCAACTGGTGGAACACGGGGACGCCGTGGGTGGCGGTGAACTGGAACTTCGAGCGGCGCATCGCGATGCACCCCGCCGGGTTCGACGCCGACGGCGACATGTACGCCGACACGCGGTTCGGGGATTTTCCGCACTGGGCGCCGACGAGGAAGTGGCAGCGGAGCGAGGAGCTGTTCACCGGCTGGATGCTGCTCTCGTACCGCAAGGCGGCGACAGCGTCTTCGGCGCTCGACAGCTTCCCGGCGAGCAACGTCACCGATGAGAACCCGCGCACCTTCTGGGTGGCGCGCGCCAACCGGCCGGGGGAGGCGATCACGATCGATCTCGGCCGCGTCGCGACGGTGCGGGCGCTGCAGGTGAACTTCACCGACTACAAGTCGAACCTCTACGGCACCGACTCCGTCTACCCGGCACGCTTTCGCGTCGCGGGTTCGCGCGACGGCAGGACGTGGACGACGCTCGCCGACCTGTCGCGGGAGACGCGCGACAGGCCTAACGCGTACATCGAGCTCCCCGAAGCGAAGCGTGTGAGGTACGTCCGCTACATCCACGGCCGCGTCTCGGCGCCGAATCTCGCGATCAGCGACATCCGGGTATTCGGGAATGGGAATGTGAATGAGAAGGGACCAGCGATGCCGGACAGCGTGGCGGTGCGGCGGGACAGCGACGAGCGGAACGCGTTCGTCTCGTGGAAGCCGGTTGCCGGCGCGGTCGGCTACAACGTCCGCTGGGGGATCGCGCCGAACAAGATCCGCCAGGCGTACCAGGTCTGGGCCGATGCCCCGAACACCCTCGAGGTGCGGGCGCTCAACGTCGGCGTCGACTACTGGTTCAGCGTCGAGGCCTTCGACGAGAACGGCGTCTCGGCGATGACGAAACCCCTCCCCGCCCCTTCAAGGGGTCAGGTTCGTTGAAAAACGATCAGGCGTGAACGATTGCGGCTTCGGCCTGCACCTCAGCCACCAAGCTCCCCGTGCCGATGCGCTCGTTCTTCCCGACCCTGCTCCCGCTCCTTGTCATCATGATCATCATCGTCTCGCGGCGGCCGGCGAACATCCCGCGCCGTCGCGGCGCAATCAGCCCGGAGACGGCGCAACCGCTCGATGACCTGAAGGAGGGCGATCGGCGACGGCTTCATCGCCTGATCGGCGGGGCGATTATGAGAGATCTGGCACTCCTGATCTGCTGACGGCGGTTGTCGAAACAGCGATCGCTCGACTCTGGCGGCGCCCCGGGTGCCCCTCTATCGAGACAGTCGTAACGGGTGAACGACAATTCTGTCGATTCCAGGGATCACAGCGCATACCGACTCGGTCGGCCACGAGGAGCTCGCCGCGCCACCAGGAACGATCCGAGTTTATCCGTAGTGATCCCTGACATTGTCGTTCACCCTGTTAAGACTTCCCGTTTCGAGTGGCCGCTAACGTCGGCGTGACCCTGACGGCGATAGTCGCTGTTGAAAGCCTGGGTCAGTAGTGAGCCTCGCGGGACATCCAGATCAGAAGCCAGCTCATTCCGACGAGCTAGAACTGCAGCGACGAGATGTACGCGTAATCGCGCCTGACGCTGTCGATCGGCGCGCCGGGATACGTCTCCTGTT
The DNA here is from genome assembly GCA_035702925.1 of Gemmatimonadaceae bacterium. Taxonomy (GTDB): domain Bacteria; phylum Gemmatimonadota; class Gemmatimonadetes; order Gemmatimonadales; family Gemmatimonadaceae; genus JABFXC01. The sequence goes on from DASSZC010000073.1 coordinate 2,933, forward strand.
CTACGAAAAGGAACTTGTCGTCGATGTCGGGGATCATCGCGAGCAGCTGCCGGAAGTCGACCATTCCCTTCCCGAGCTCGGTGTCGGTGGTCGCGCCGAGCCGCGCGGCATCCTTGATGTGGAAGAGGTAGTAGCGCGAGCCGTACTTGCGCATGAGGTCGAGCGGATCGCGACCCCCCATGGCCGCGTTGCCGGTGTCGAGCTGCAGCCGGACGAGCGACGGGTCGGTCCGATCGGCGAGGATGTCGTACGGCATCTGGCCCTCGATGAGGGGAGAGAAGTCGTACGCTTCGTCGTGGAACGCCATCCAGAGGTTGTGAGCGCGCGCCTGACGGCCAGCCTCGTTGAGGCGGTCGGCCCAGCGGCGGTAGTCATCGAGCGTCGCCTTTCCCGGCCCATACGGGAGGCTGGCGAGGACGATGTACTGGTGGCCTAACGTTGCGGCTTCGTCGAACAGCGCGCCGAGGTTGTCGAACGCCCCGGCGCCGATGTGCGTCGACGGCGCGCGCAGTCCGAGGCGGTCGAGGAGCTGGCGCAGCTGCGCGGGGGGCATCCCGAAGTTGCGCATCGACGAGAGGAGCTCGACATCCTTGTAGCCGGCGTTGGCGATGTCGGCGAGCGTCGCCTCGAGGTTGTTCTTCGCGTCGTCGCGGAGGGTGTAGAGCTGGATGCCGACGCGCTTCAGGCGGCGGCTGGCGGAGGTGCCGCTGGCCGCGGCCCCGGGCGCCGCGGTGGCGCAGGCGCCTAACCGTGTGGCCGCGGCGACGACGCCGAGCGAGGTGAGGAAGGTGCGACGGTGCATGGTCACTTGGGGTGAGGGTCAGGCAGCTCGCCCGCCAGCATGACGACGCTGATCATCTCGAGCTGGGTCGCGACTTCGGCGTCCTTCCAACCGGTGACGGTCGGGGATTGGCCGCTGATGAAGATGACGCGGTCGGACACGAGCAGGCTCCCGTCGGTGAGAGTGACTGCCTGACGTTCTGGGCAGGGGTGACGCGCGCCCGGGGGTCGCGCCCCGACGCTCAACGATACACGCCAATCGGCCGCCGTCGAGGGGGGTAACGTTCCTGGTAGCCGCCTAGAACCCCGCGCCTAACGCCAGGGTGACGAGCCGGCCGTTTCTCGCCGGACCAGCGACCCGCGAAAAGACCCCGACACCGACCGAGAGCAGCAGGTGGAGGGTCAGCTCGCCGCCGACGTACGTCTGCGCAGGCTCGACCCTGCTCCCCTTCGGCGAGCCATACGTGCGGATCGCGCTGCCACGAAGCGACAACCCGAAGAGCGGCATGTCGCCCCACGACGTGCAGCCGATCATCCCGGCAAGGAGCCCGAGTGAGGCTCCTGCCCCGGCCGCGCCGACGTCGGCGAGCGCGAAGACGGGCATTGCACCGACCTCGTGATCGACGCCGACGCTGAGCGTCGGACCCTGTGGGGTACGGGCGCGCACTCCGGTCGCGAGTCCGCTCGGCCGCTCGCAGAGCATTCCCTCGGCGCCGTAGCCAGTGCCCTGCGCGGCCGCCGTCGTCGCCACGGTGGCGAGGAGGAGCATGAGCGCTGACGCGAATC
>DASSZC010000032.1:0-5580 GCA_035702925.1 Gemmatimonadaceae bacterium
GTTCCCGCCGTGCCTTGCGCCTGGCCCCTGGTCCCTGACCCCCGCCGTCGCTCAACGCTAACGGCTAACGGCTAACGGCTGCAGTCAAAGCCCCAGCGCCAGCTGCTCGACCCGCGCGCTTCGCGAGTGCTTGGCGCAGAACGGGCCCACGGGGCCATGCTGCGCGGCGGTCGAGACCGTCCCCCGGAAGCGCGTCCTGCCTAACGCGGCGGACACGGCGCCCCGCGCCAGCCCGTGGTCGTTGTTCGTCTCGCTCAGGTGCGCGAGGACGATGTGGTTCAGCGCGCCGTGTGCCGCTTCCGCGCAGAGCGCCGCGGAGGCCCGGTTGCTCAGGTGCCCGCTCCGGCTGGCGATGCGCGCCTGCAGGTACTTCGGGTACGGACCGCCGCGCAGCATCCCCTCGTCGTGGTTGGCCTCGATCACGAGCACGTCCACCTCACGGACCGCGGCGCGGACCTCCGGGGTCGCGACGCCGAGGTCATAGACGATCGCCGCGCGCGCACCCGACGCGCGGTCGGTGATCACCAGCCCGACCGGCTCCGTCGCGTCGTGCGAGACCGCCACCGTCGTGATCTCGGCGCGCCCGATCGACAGCGTTGCTCCAGTGTCGAACTCGTTCACCGGGGCGTCGGCGAGCTGCTCGGAGCCGCGCACCGTGCCGGCGCTGGCGTGCAGCGACCATCCCCACTTCGCGTGGGCCACCGACGCCCCGCGGACGTGGTCGATGTGCTCGTGGGTCATGACGCAGGCGCTGATCGAGCCCGGGGCGACCCCGATCGCCGCCAGCCGCGACGACAGCGTCCGCGCCGGGAAGCCGGCGTCGACGAGCACGCGCGTGTCCCCGCACTCGACGAGGAGCGCGTTCCCCTTGCTGCCGCTGCCTAACGACCAGAGTCTCATCCCTTCCACCGTGCGGCGTGCGCCGCCGCGAGCTGCTCACGGCCGCGCTCCCCGAGCACGACCGACCGCCGCGCCATCACCCGCGCCGCGACGTCGAGGAACTTGTCGAGCCGGTACGTCTCGTACCGGCCGTGCTCCCCCCACGCGAAGGGGGCGACGACCTTCGGCGGCATCGCGCCGACGACGTTCGCCCCGGCGCCGAGCACCGTGCCGGTGTTCAGCGGCACGTTGATCCCGGTCTTCGCGTGATCCCCGAACAATGTACCAAGAAACTGGAGCTTCGTGTCGCGCATCCCGTCCGGCGTCCACAGCGACACGCTGCTGTACGTGTTCTTCAGGTTGCTCGTCACCGTCTCGGCGCCGAGGTTCGTCCACCGCCCGAGGTACGAGTGTCCGACGAAGCCGTCGTGACCCTTGTTGCCGTAGCCGAGCATGATGGTCGCGCTGATCTCGCCGTGCACCCGGCAGTGCGGGCCGAACGACGAGCCGGAAACGCGGTCCCCGGAAACCGTGGTGTGCTCGCCGATGTAGCAGGGGCCGACGACCCGGGTGAACGCCTGCACCGTCGCCCCGGCGCGGACCATCACCGGGCCGAGGGTGACGTCGAAGCAGACCTGCGGCTCGACGGTCGCCCCGCGCTCGACGAACACCGGGTGCTCGCCGACGACGATCGCGTCGCCGCCGCCTAACCGTCGCATCGCCGCGTCATCGCCGAGGCGGGGGAGGTCGTCGCCGAGCATCGACGAGAGGAGCGCGATCGGGCTCCACACCTCGTCCAGCCACCAGCCCCCGATCTCGGCATCGGCGCCCTCGACGGCGGGAAGTGCCTCGAGCGCGACCCTCCCGCCGTGCAGCTCCTTCGGCATGATGTCCCGCGCGACCCGCACCGCCGCCACCCTTCCGCCGGCCAGCCACCGCGCCGCCCCCGGGGCTGCCGCCGCCAGCGCCGGGGCGAACCGGCTGTTGGCGACGATCGCGTGGCGGGCGACGCCGTCGAGCGCCTTGGGGGCGCCCTCCTCGTCGAACGACGACAGGTGCGGGGCGCCGATGAAGCCGGCCGCCGTCAGGCCTAACGCGCGGACCCAGCGCTCGCGGATGGGGAGGGCGCCGGCGCGCAGCTCGCCGACGGGGCGCGTCAGCGCGAAGGGCTCGAACTTCCGGGCGCGATCGTCGTCGTAGAGGACGATCGCCGTCATCGGCGGTCGCGGACCTCGGGGGGCAGCGCCTCGACCAGCTTCTTCAGGTCCGCGGCGCGCTCCGTCGTCGTGACGACGGTCAGCCCGTTCTGCGTGATGACCACGAGATCCGACACGCCGTAGAGCACCACCGTCCCGTGCTCGGCGTGAACGACGTTCCCCCGCGACTCGACGGCGTGCACCTCCCCGGCGAGCGCGTTCTCCCCGGCGTCGCGCCGCCTGACGCGGTGCAGCGACGCCCACGTCCCGACGTCGTCCCAGGCGAAATCACCGGGGAGCACCATCACCCGGCTGCTCCGCTCGAGCACCCCGACGTCCACCGATACCGATTGCGCGAGGGCGAAGAACCGCGCGATGTCGCCGCCCGCGGCGAGCGCCGGCGCGACTTCGGGGGTGTGTGCGCGCACCTCGTCGAGGAAGTCCCCGGCGCGCCAGACGAAGATTCCCGAGTTCCAGAGAAATCCATCGCGCACCATCCGCTCAGCGACCGTGCGGGTCGGCTTCTCGACGAAGCGCGCGACGCGGCGCGCATCGCCCTCGACCACCTCGCCGGGCTGGATGTAGCCGTAGCCGGGATCCGGGCGCGTCGGTACGATCCCGACCGTGACCAGTGCCGCGTGCTTCTCGGCGAGCGACGCGGCGTCGGCGAGCCGGCGACGGAAACCTTCGGGATTCCCCACCGACCAGTCGGCGTGCACGCAGATCATCGTCGCGTCGCGTCCGGAACGACGCTCGATTTCCGTCGCCGCGAACGCCAGCGCCGCCGCCGTTCCCGCGGGACGCGGCTCGGCGATGATGTTCTCCCGCGGCAGCTCGGGGGCGAGCGCGCCGATCGGCGCGACCAGCCCCGCGTTTGTCAGGACGAGCGTGCGCGCCGCGGGAACGAGCGGCGCGAGCCGGTCGAGAGTGTTGCGCAGGAGCGGCGCGTCATCGACCAGGGGGAGCAGCTGCTTCGGCCGTTCGGGGGTGCTCAGTGGCCAGAACCGCGATCCAACGCCGCCCGCGAGGACGACCGCCCAACGCGTCATTCGGCGTCCGCTGCGTCAGCGCCGACTCCGGCCAGCTCCGCCGCGCGGGCGAACAGCTTCTTCGGGCTGAACGGCTTGGTCAGGAACTCGCTCGCCCCGAGTGAGAGCGCGCGGCGCTGCTGCGTCTCCTGTCCTGCCGCGGTCAGGATGATGACTGGCACGTCCTTCAACCGGTCGTCGGCCCGCATCTTCGCGAGCACGTCGAGCCCCGTCAGCCGCGGCATCATGACGTCGAGCAGCACGAGGCCGATGTCGCCATCGCGCAGCATCACGTCGAGCGCTTCCTGTCCGTCATAGGCGAGGGTGACCCGGAAGGGGCCCTGCTCGAGCTTCATCTTGATGATGCGGCCGATGTGCGGCTCGTCGTCGGCGACGAGCACGTGACAGAGACCGGCGCCGGCGAGCTCGCCGTCGTCAGACAAGTGCGGCAATGTGCTGTCGGTTGCGGCGGAGTTCAAAGAGAAGCTTTCCGACATCGGCATTCTGCTGGACGAGGACGAGAAGAAGCGCCTCCTTCGACAGGACGGAGACGATGGCGTAACCCTGCTCGTACTCGAGCACTGACGTTACCAGCTCGCCGCGGCGCGCGGCGCTGGAGAGCTCTTCCGCCGCGTTGATGATCGACGGGATGTGTGCGGCGATGTGCTCGGCGTCCAGGTTGGGCAGCACCTGGCTGTCGATCAACAGTCCGTCGCGGCCGAGGACGACCGCGGCTTCGACCCCTTCACGCTGTCGAATCGCGCCCACGAGGTCGCGAATGGTGGCCATCTTCGCTCCGTGAAATGGTCGAGCGAAGCTAGAGTCCGCACATGTCGAAGTCAAGCAGTCACAATCGCTTGAACTCTTTCCGGCCGCGGGGTATTGTAAGCCTCGTAGTCCCTCACGTTTCCCTGGTGATACCGGTCCGAATGCCCCTCCGTCGTGCTTTCGTCGCGCTCGCGCTCGTCGCGCTCCCCATCGTGGCCGCGGTCGGCTGCAGCAGCGATCCCTACGCGCCGAAGGCGCTCGAAGCCGTCTCCACCGACACGCTCCGCGTCGTCGCGCTGAACGGCACACCGCCCGATGCGGAGAGCGCCATCCGTCTGCTCTTCGCGGAGAGCACGGTGCCCGATTTCTCCCAGTCCTTCGACTTCGCGCTCGACATCGACGCCGCCGGCAAGGTGGTCATCCTCCCCCGCTCGAAGGTCGTGACCTGCACGAGCATCTGCCAGCTTGGAGTCAAGGTGATCCCGCGTGACTCGGTGGAGTTCGACAAGCTCTACGACGCCCCGAAGTCGGGCTACGCCTATGACTCGGTGATGACCGTCCCTGTCGGCGCGACCGTGGCGTTCGTGACGAAGGACGTCTACTGCCGGGCGTCGAACATCTCGACGTACGATCTCTACGCGAAGATGATCGTCGACAGCGTGCACATGAGCGACCGCTCGCTCTTCGTCCGTGTCGTCTCCGATCCCAACTGCGGCTTCCGCGGGCTCGTCCCCGGCATCATCCCCGGTCACTAGCCACCCCACATGCACGACCTTCGAGCGGTACGCGACGCCGTCGACGCGCTGCGTGACGGCATGCGTCGTCGCGGCAAGCTCGACTCCCTCGGCCCGGTGATCGACCGCGCGGTGGAGCTCGACCGGGACCGCCGCCTGACGATCCAGGCGGTCGAGGAACGGAAGGCCGCGCGCAACGCGTCCACGCAGGAGGTGGCGCGGCGCAAGAAGGCGGGGCAGGATGCCACCGACCTCATCGCGCAGGGGCGCGCCCTCGGCGAGGAGATCGCGCGCCTCGAGCGCGAGCTCACCGCCTCCGAGAGCGAGCTGCAGTCGATCCTCCTCGAGGTCCCGAACGTCACCCTGCCCGAGGTGCCCGAGGGCGGGGAAGAGGCGAACACCGTCGTCCGCAGCTGGGGAACGCCGCGCCCCGCCGAAAGCGTCAAGCCGCACTGGGAGGTCGGTGAGACGTTAGGCATCCTCGACCTCGCGCGCGGCGCGAAGATCTCCGGGTCCGGGTTCATCGTCCTGCGTGGCGCCGGTGCGCGGCTCGCCCGCGCGCTGATGAACTTCATGATCGACCTCCACACCACCGAGCACGGCTACGACGAGACCTGGGTCCCCTTCGTCGTCAATCGCGCCTCGATGACGGGGACCGGCCAGCTGCCGAAGTTCGCCGAGGACATGTACGGCCTCGATGGCGGCGAGATGTTCCTCATCCCGACGGCGGAGGTTCCGCTCACGAACCTCTATCGCGACGAGCTCCTCGACGCGGCGCAGCTCCCGATGGGCCTTGTCGGCTACAGCCCGTGCTTCCGCCGTGAGGCGGGCGCGGCGGGGAAGGACACGCGCGGACTCATTCGCGTCCTCGAGTTCGACAAGGTCGAGCTGGTGCACTTCACGACCCCCGAGGCGAGCGCCGCGCAGCACGAGCAGCTGACGCGGAACGCCGAGCGCGTCCTGCAGCTCCTCGAG
>DASSZC010000027.1:0-4102 GCA_035702925.1 Gemmatimonadaceae bacterium
CGACCGTGGTGGGACGAACTCACCCTTCGAGGCTGTCCTCGGCGTCTCGGTGCTTCGGTGGCGCCGTTCCGAGGTCCCTCCCGCCCTCGCACCGGCCTCACGACCGCAGTTCCTCCCGCCCTCACTCGACCCTCACCGTCAACCCGTCGAACGCCGGGGCGATTCCTCTCGGGAGCTCGGCTTCGAGGTCGGCGTGGAAGTTGTCGTGGGTGAGGTGCGTCAGGAACGTGCGCTCGGCACCGATCTCCTTCGCGACGCGCACGGCCTCGGGGACGCTCAGGTGCGTCGGGTGCTCGGTGCGGAAGAGCGCGTTGACGACGAGCACCTTCGCCCCGCGCATCAGCGCGATGACCTCGGGTGGGACGCTCTTCGCGTCGGTGATGTAGGCGAGGGGCCCGATGCGGTAGCCGTAGACGGTGATCAGCCCGTGCGGGAGCGCGGCGGGGATGACGTCGACGTCGCCGATCGTCGTCGCCGCGCCGGGCTGGATCGGGTACAGCTTCCCCTCCGGCTTCGACGTACCCTGCACCGGGCGCATGTTGTCGTCGAAGATGTAGGGAAACTTTCGCGTGATCCGCTCGAGCGCGTCGGGGGCGCCGTACATCGGGAGCGCGCCCTCGCGCCGGACGCTGATCGCGCGCAGGTCGTCGATGCCGTGCAGGTGGTCGGCGTGGTCGTGCGTGTAGAGCACCGCGTCGACGCGATCGATCCCGTTCGCGACGAGCTGCAGCCGCAGCTCGGGCGGGGTGTCGATGAGAATGCGCGTCCCTCCGCGCGTCTCGACATAGGCGCCGACCCGCGTTCGCTTGTCGCGCGGATCGGGTGAGCGGCAGACCTCGCAGTGGCAGCCGATCTGCGGCACGCCGAAGCTCGTGCCCGTGCCGAGAAAGGTCAGCCGCACATCAGACCTTCTCGACCTTCATCAGGTTCGTCGCGCCCGGAGTGTCGAAGGGAACACCGGCGGTGACGATCACGCGGTCGCCCTTGGCGCCGAGGCCGCGGCGCCTGACCCCGGCGAGGGCGTGATGCACCATCTCGTCGTAGGTGTCGCAGTGCGGCACGAGCTCGGGAACGACCCCCCAGACCAGCGCGAGCTGCCGATAGGTGCGCTCGACGTCGGTGAGGGTGAGGATCGGAACGCTCGGGCGGAAGGAGCTGACGATTCGCGCGGTGAAGCCGCTTTTGGTGAAGACCACCACGCATGGCGCGCCGATCATCCGCGCGGCGGCCGCCGTCGCGGCGGCGATCGCGTCCTCCGTCTTCGTCGCGCCGACCTTCCGCATCTCGTCGGCGATCGCGTGCTCGGGGCTCAGCGATGCGCTCGGCCGCGTGTGCGTTTCGACCTCGTGGATGATCCGGTTCATCGCCTCGACCGCGAGTCGCGGGAACGCGCCGGCGGCGGTCTCCGCCGAGAGCATCACCGCGTCGGTCCCGTCGAGGATCGCGTTCGCGACGTCGCTCGCTTCGGCGCGCGTCGGGCGCGGGTGCGTCACCATCGACTCGAGCATCTGCGTCGCCGTTATGACCGGCTTGGCGAGGCGGTTCGCGACCTGGATGATCTTCTTCTGGGCGAGCGGTACTTCCTCGAACGGGAGCTCTACGCCGAGGTCACCGCGCGCGACCATCACGCCATCGGTCGCGTCCATGATCGTCTCGATGTTCCGCAGCGCGACGTCGAGCTCGATCTTGGCGACGATCAGCATGTCGCGGGGCACGAGCTTCCGCAGCGCGACGATGTCCTCGGCGCGACGCACGAAGCTGAGGGCGAGATACTCGAGCCCATGCTCGACCGCGAACTTGATGTCCGCCTCGTCCTTCTCGGTGATCGACGGCGCGCTGACGTCGATCCCCGGAAGGTTCATCCCCTTGTGGCTCTTCAGCAGCCCGCCATGGACGACGCGGCAGCTGACGCGCCCCTTCGTCACGTCGAGCACCATCAGCTCGAGCAGCCCGTCATCGAGCAGGATCCGGTCGCCGACGTGCACGTCGCCGGCGAGCCCGGCATAGGTCGTCGGGATGTCGCCCGGCGCCGCATCGTCCTCGTGGACGAGGACGACGTCGCTCCCCTCGCGGAGCGTGACCGGCGACTCGAGATCACCGACGCGGATGCGCGGCCCCTGCAGGTCGCCGAGGATCGCGACCGGGCAGTTCACCTCGCGCGCGACTTCGCGAACGGTCTCGATCAGCGTGAGGTGCTGGTCGTGCGTGCCATGTGAGAAGTTCAGGCGGGCGACGTTGAGTCCTGCTTCCATCAATCCGCGGAGCTGCTCGCGGTTGCTCGACGCCGGGCCGAGGGTGCAGACGATTTTGGTGCGGCGGGTATGGCGGTTCGGCACGGATTCGGTTGCTTGGGATCGGCGGGCGAGTCAGCCGGGAAGCGAATATGTATCGGGAGTGATTTTTCAGGGCAAGACGTGCGCGCGATCACCCCGCGGCTCACGCCCGCCAAGTGATATTAACGCCCGCCACCCGCCGGCGTCCCACCGGGCACGCAGGCTGGCGAGACTACGTCACTCAGGAGACCTGATCATGATGTACCGGAATTCGGCCCGATTGCTCTTCACCGCCCTCGTCGCCGCCGCCGCGGCATGCGCGGACTCGACCGCCCCGGCGCGGCAGCTGACCGACGTGATGCTGACGCGGGATGCCGCCAGCGACGCCGCGGACGCGACCGCGCAGGACATCGGCCAGATGGTCGGGGCCGAGGTGCTGGTAGGGATGCCGATGGCCAGCTCGCCCGCCGGGGCGACACCGGCGGGATGTACCTTCTCGGCCGCGACCGGCCGGTTCACCTGCCCGGCGATCACGAACCCCGACGGGCTGACGCTCGCGCGGTCGTTCGCGTTCTACGCCGGGGGCGTCGCGCAGCAGAGCTACGACGCGGCTGCGACCGATTCGGTCAACTTCCAGGCGGCGCTCAGCGGGACGCTCAGCCGCGACGGCCGGACGGCGTGGATCAACGCCGCGCGCTCGATGACGGTGAGCGGGCTCGCCGGTGCGGAGACGCAGCGGTCGTGGAGCGGCACCGGGACGCGCACCGACAGCGCGCACGTCGTCTCCGACGGGGTCGCGCGCCGCACGAAGATCCATTCGGTCGACCAGATCTCCTCGGTCGTGTACGCCCTGCCTCGCTCGGCGAACCCCTACCCGAAGTCGGGAACGATCACCCACGACATCACGATGAGCTCCGTCGCCGACGATGGCACGGGGACGCGGACGCGCAGCGCGACCCGCCACGTGGTCGTGACCTTCAACGGCACCCAGTTCGCCTCGGTGCTGGTCGGGAGCACCGCTTGCACGCTGGACCTGCTGACGCGGGCGATGAGCTGCCGGTAACTGCAGCCATTAGCCGTTAGCCATTAGCCGTTAGCCATTAGCCCTGAGCTTAGCCGTTAGCTGTCCGCGACCGCGGTAAACGCGGTCGCTGACAGCTAACGGCTAATGGCTAACGGCCAAACTGCGTCGAAGCCTAACGCGTCGCGACGGACGCGCGCTTCTCGAGATTGGCCAACAGTCCGTCGAAGCTCTTCTGGAAGCTGGCGATGCCATCCTTGAGCAGCTTCGCCGTCACGTCGGCGAGGCCGATCCCGGCCGCCTCGAGGTCGGCGATCACCTTGCGGGCGACATCGACGTCGCGGTCGACGGTGCGCTTCACCTCGCCGTGGTCGCGGAAGGCGTCGAGCGTCGCCGGGGGCAGGGTGTTCACCGTGTGCGGGCCGATCAGCTGCTCCACGTACATCACGTCGCGATAGGCGGGGTTCTTCGTGCTCGTGCTCGCCCAGAGCGGGCGCTGGACGCGGGCGCCCTTCGCCGCCAGCGCATCCCAGCGGCCGCCGGTGAACTTCTTCTGGAAGAGGGCGTAGGCGAGCTTTGCGTTGGCGATCGCCGCCTTCCCCTTCAGCGCGCCTAACGTCGCGGCCTTCGCCGGCTCGGCGGCGATGATCGCGTCGATGCGCTTGTCGATCTCGCTGTCGACCCGGCTGACGAAGAAGCTGGCGACCGACGAGACGCGCCCGATCGGCTTCCCCGCCTTCGCCCGCTCCTCGAGCCCGGCGATGTAGGCGTCGATGATCCGCTCGTGCGCCTCGACCGCGAACAGCAG
>DASSZC010000025.1:0-2427 GCA_035702925.1 Gemmatimonadaceae bacterium
GAGCGGGAATGCCTCGACGACGAGTGCCGGCAGTTTCGAACGGCGTTGTCCGAGACAGCGGTGGCGGCGACGATCGCCCACGACAGCTACCTGATCAACCTTGCCTCCCCCGATCCGGTGCTCCGCGCGCGGTCGGTCGAGTCGTTCGCCGCCGAGCTGCGGCGGTGCGAGGCGCTCGGCCTGCACTACCTCGTCTCGCACCCTGGCAACTTCATGGACGATCGTGAGGCGGGGATCGCGCGCAACGCCGAGGGGATCACGGCGGCGCTCGAGCTGGTGCCGGGAAAGGTCGTCGTCTGCATGGAGACGACGGTCGGCTCGGGGACTTCGATCGGCGGCACCTTCGAGGAGCTGGCCGAGCTGCTGCGCCGCGTCGCGCCAGGCGTTCGCAATCGCGTGGGGGTCTGTGTCGACACCTGCCACGTCTACTCGGCCGGGTACGACCTCGTGAACGACTACGAGGGGGTCTGGGCACGGTTCGACGAGACGATCGGCCGCGATGCGCTGAAGGTGATGCACCTCAACGACTCGAAGACGCCGTTCGGCTCGCACCGGGACCGGCACGAGCTGATCGCCGAGGGCTCGCTCGGGGGGACCCCCTTCCAGCGGATCATGACCGACGAGCGGCTGGCGCGGATCCCGAAGGTGATCGAGACCCCGAAGCTGGACGACCCCGAGACGACCGACCGGCGGATGCTCGAGCGACTGCGTTCGTATCTGGCGGCGGGTGGCGACGCCCGCTAACGTGCCGCAGCGCCGCGCGACGGCGGCGGTGAACGTCCCAACCCGTGCTCATGCCTAACGTCATGCGAAAGATGCGCTGTGTCGTCGGTCTGGTGGTGGTGCTCGTCGTGCCGGTGGGTGCGCGCGGCCAGCAGCGGGACAGCGCGGTGGTCCGGGACAGCATCGCGCGCGGCGATTCGATCCGAGCCGACTCGGTGCGGCGCGCCGAGCTGGCGCGGATCAGGGGGGAGCCACGGGCGACGAGTGATATCCGCGGCGGCGAGCTGCCGGGGAAGGTTACCAGCGAAGATGGAATGGTCGTACCCGTTCGCCCCCAGCCACGCGTGGCGATCACCGCCGCGAGCCTCGCCGGCGACATGATCGCCGATCTCTCCCCCAAGGCCGCGGCCCGCCCCGCCGGTAGCCGCATCCGCACGCGCGACATCGAAGGCGCGCTCGAGGCGAGCTACGGATCCCACCTCACCGGGTTGCTCACCGTCACGCTCACCGACGACGGGTCGGCACAGCGCGTGACCGCCACCGACGCCGCGGTCACCGCGAGGCTGCCCATCGGCCTCACCGACGTGATCGTCGGCAGGACCGCGTTTCCCTTCGGGCACAGCGGGCAGTTGCACCGGCATGCGCAGCCCTTCCCCGACCAGCCGCTGCCGGTCCGCGTGCTGCTCGGCGAGACCGGGATGCGGGGCACGGGGCTCCAGCTCCGCGGCGGGCACGCGTTAGGCAGTGGCGCGCTCACCGTCGACCTCGCGGTCACCGACCGCTTCGGGACGCGGATCGACTCGCTCCACCCCGGTGAACCCGCGGACCAGTCGCTGGCCGGCCTCGCCGCGGGCGGCAGGGTCGGGGTCCGGTTCGGGGTGGTCGGAACGCGCGTGAACCTCGGGGTCTCGTCGATCAGCGGGAAGCGCGAACAGCCGATCGGCTGCGTCTACGACGGCACGGTCGGACCAGTCCCCTGCCCGGAGGCGGTCAACGCCGCGAACACGCGCCTAACGGTACTCGGCGTGGACGCCCGGACCGGCTGGGGCGCCGACCGTTTCGTGCTCAGCGGCGAATGGATGCGGATGGTCGTCGGCGCCACCGATCTTCCGGTGTTCAGCAACAACCGCTTCGTCCCCTTCTACCGCGGGGTGCACGGGACGTACGACGGCGGATATGTCGACGGGACCTTGCGTCTCTCCGGAGCGCTGATCGTCGGTGGCCGCGGCGACTGGCTGCAGAATCCGGAGGTCGGTGGGCTGAATGACGGTTGGGTCGGCGGCTACGCGGGCGTGATGCCCTACGAGGGAACGCAGGTGACCATCAGCTACCAGCGGCGCGTTCCGTCGAGCACCACCCTGGCGACGATGACCACGGCGCAGCAGGATGCGCGCGACCGCATCGTCCTCCGTGGGACGGTCGTCATCGGCCGCCATCCGGTCGCGCGGCGCAACTGATGGCGAAGGCGCTGGTCACCGAGCGCGAGATCCGGCGCGCGGCGCGCGAAGGGAAGAAGAACCTCGACGTCACGGGCGCGGTCGTCACCCCGTCGGCACGCGACCTCGCCGGAGCGTTAGGCGTGGTGCTGGCGGGGGATGCGCGAAGTGGGCGAGGGGAGCGTCAGGCGCGGGGGGCCCCCCCCAAACGCGAAGCTGTCACCGCTCCCGCCCCCGCGCGCAACCCGTCCCCCGCCCCCGCCACCGC
>DASSZC010000286.1:0-4776 GCA_035702925.1 Gemmatimonadaceae bacterium
GACCGCGATCGAGTCGAGCGCCGAGTCGTCGGCGGCGTACCAGCGCTCGCGCCGGCTGCGCCGCGAGGCGAAGGCCCGGCACTCGTTGACGACGATCTGGTACAACCACACCCCGAACCGCGCCGGGTTGCGGCACTGGTCGAGCGCGCGATACGCCCGCACGAACGCCAGCTGCAGCACGTCCTCGGCGTCGGCCGCGCTCCCGACCATCCGCGTCGCGAAGCGGGCGTAATTGTCCCGGTAGCGATGGACGATCGACGCGAAGGCGTCGGCCTCGCCGGCGAGGACGCGAACGATCGCTTCCTCGTCGGACATGTGGCGCAGATCACCTGTCGAGCGCTCGCGGGGGGCCATCAATCGATAGACTACACGATCGGACCCCGGGTCACCGCTCAGGAACTGGTAATCGCCTCCCCGCTCGATTCGTCGAAGAAGACGAGGCGCGTGACGTCGATCGCGAGCGGAACCCGCTCCCCCGGCTTTGGGAGCGGTTGCGGGGCGAGCGCCGCGGTCAGCTCCTGGCCGTCGCCGCGCGCGTGGAGCAGCGTCTCGTTGCCGAGCGGCTCGACGACGTCGACGCTGAAGCCATCGAGCGCTCGTGCGGCGGGCGGCGGCGATGCGACATAGACATGCTCCGGCCGCACCCCGGCGACCACTCGCGCCCCGATGTGCCGGTCGAGCCCGTGAGCGACTGCGGCGTCGAGCGGCAGGGCGAGCGCGCCGCTGCGGAACACAAGGCCGACGTCGCTTCGTTCGAGCGTCCCCTTCAGGATGTTCATCGGCGGGCTGCCGATGAAGGTCGCGACGAAGAGGTTCTTCGGCTTCTCGTAGAGGGCGATCGGGGTGTCCACCTGCTGCACCCGCCCCGCGTTCATGACGACGATGCGGTCCCCCATCGTCATCGCCTCGGTCTGGTCGTGGGTGACGTAGATCGAGGTCACGTCGAGCCGCCGCTGCAGCCGCGAGATCTCGCGCCGGGTCTGCACGCGCAGCTTGGCGTCGAGGTTCGAGAGCGGCTCGTCGAAGAGGAAGACCTTCGGCTGCCTGACGATCGCCCGCCCGATCGCGACGCGCTGGCGCTGTCCCCCGGAGAGCTGGCGCGGGGTGCGGTCGAGCAGCGGGACGATGTCGAGCATCTGCGCGGTGTCCATGATCCGCCTGTCGATGTCGGCCGCCGACATTTTCCGGATCTTCAGCGCGAAGCGCATGTTCTCGCGCACCGTCATGTGCGGATAGAGCGCGTAGCTCTGGAAGACCATCGCGATGTCGCGCTGCGCCGGGGCGAGGTCGTTGACGATCTTCCCGTCGATGAACAGCCGCCCGTCGCTGATCGACTCGAGGCCGGCGATCATCCGCAGCGTCGTGCTCTTTCCGCACCCCGATGGTCCGACGAGGACGACCAGCTCGCCGTCGGCGACTTCGAGGTCCACCGCGTGCACGGCGACGGCACCCCCCTCGTATACTTTACGGAGTCCCTCCAGCGTCAGGCGCGCCATGTCACCTCCGTGCGCGCCACACGGGCGCGGAGCGTCTCGAGCGAACGGCAACGATGAACGACACGAACGATTCGTATCGCTTTCCCGACGGCTTCCTCTGGGGCGCGGCGACCTCCGCGTACCAGATCGAAGGTTCTCCCCTCGCCGACGGCGCGGGGCCGAGCATCTGGGAGCGCTTCGCGCACACGCCGGGGATGATGCACAACGACGACACCGGCGACGTCGCGTGCGATCACTACAACCGGTGGAAGGACGACATCGCGATCATGGGCGAGCTCGGGCTGCAGAGCTACCGCTTCTCCATCGCCTGGGCGCGCGTCATGCCTGACGGGCGCGGTGCCGTCAACAGGCGCGGACTCGCCTTCTACGAGCGGCTGGTCGACACCCTGCTCGCGAAGAACATCCGGCCCCTCGTCACGCTCTATCACTGGGATCTCCCGGCTGCGCTCGACGACATGGGGGGCTGGCTGAATCGCGACGTCGCCAACTGGTTCGCCGACTACGCCACGGTGATGTGCAAGGCACTCGGCGATCGGGTCCCGATGTGGGCGACGCTCAACGAGCCATGGGTCATCGCGCATGCCGGCTACCTCGAGGGGACGCTCGCCCCCGGACACCGCAGCCTCTACGAGCCACCGATCGTCGCGCACAACCTGATGCGAGCGCACGGCGCGGCGGTGCTCGCCTGTCGCGCCGCGACGAAGGGGCAGGTCGGCCTCGTCGTGAACCTCGAGCCGAAGTACCCGGCGTCGGAGTTCGAGGACGACGAGCTCGCGACGCAGCGCGCCGACGCGTACATGAACCGGCAGTACCTCGACCCCGCGCTGCTCGGCAGCTACCCGCCGGAGATGCGGGACATTTACGGCGCGGCGTGGCCCGACTTCCCGGCCGACGACTTCGCGCTCATCAGGCAGCCGATCGACTTTCTCGGCGTCAACTACTACACGCGCAGCGTCACCGCGCACGATCCCGACCGCTGGCCGACGCGCGCCCGCGCCGTCAGGCAGCCGAACGCGACGTACACCGAGACGAACTGGGAAGTCTACGCGCAGGGGCTCGCCGACACCCTCGAGTGGGTGACGAAGCGCTACGGCCACATCCCCCTCTACGTCACCGAGAACGGCGCGGCGTTCTTCGATCCGCCGGCGGCGATCGACGGCGTCGTCGACGACCCGAATCGCGTTCACTACTTCCGCGAGCACCTTCGCGCCGTGCACCGCGCGATGACTAACGGCGCCGACATGCGCGGATACTTCGCGTGGAGTCTCCTCGACAACCTCGAGTGGAGCCTCGGCTTCGCCAAGCGATTCGGGATCGTGCACGTGAACTTCGCGACGCAGGAGCGCACGATAAAGCGGAGCGGGCGGTACTACGCGGCGGTCATCGCGACGAACGGCGGGTCGCTCGGCTGAACGGCGGCGCGCCGGGTCACGCTTCGCGGCAGGGGCTCGGGGTTTGCTCCCCCGACTGACGTCGGATGGTCGCTGCACCCCGACCCCTGCCGCTTCGCTGCGTGGTCTCGGCATCAGTGGTCCACTCCTGCTGCTTCGCTGCGTGATCTGGGCATCAGTGGGCGAAGGCGATGTCCGCGGGCAACGAGTGAATCACGATCGAATGAGCGTCTGTCGGCACGGGCGCACCATTGACCGTCGCGCCGCGGAGCGGGGTGTCGTAGGGCGAGTAGACGACGATTCCCGCCGCAGGCACGCGCAGCGCGCCGCCGACGTGCACCCTTACGCTGCGGCCGCCGCCGAACATGGTGAGATCGAGCTTTCCGAGCGAGGTGCGCAAACCGGAGACGCGCACTCCTGGTGAAAGGTTCGCCCACAGCTCGGGGATCCCGGCACCGATGACGAGTGCGCCGTCCTCGCGCTCGTAGGCGATCATGTCGATCAGCGAGCGGATGAAGTCCGACGCGACCCAGGTGTGCGGCATGTCGCCGATGAACTTCGGCGTCTTCGGGTCGCGGTAGACGACCTCGCCCCACTGGTGCCAGGCGACGGGGCGGCGGTCGTTCATCAGCAGTCGCGCGACCTCGATCGCCCGCTGCTTCTGGCCGAGCCGCACCAGCGCACCGACGTTGCGCCATTCGTACGGGGTGTAGTCGTCACCCTTCGCGCTGTCGCGCCGGGCGATGATCTGGCTCCAGTAGCGTGCCCAGGTCGCGTCGACGGCGGCGCGGGGGAGGCGCGACAGCTCGCCGCCGGGGGCGAGGGCGATCGTCGTCGAGGTCGCGTCGAAGTCGCCGAGGTCGGCCGAGCCGGGGATGAAGGGGATGCGATGCCCCTGCATCGAGAGGGCGATCGTCTCGAGGATGCTCGCCCGCAGCGAATCAGCGAGACTCGACAGGCGTGCCCGCTGCGCCGTGTAGCCTAACGCTCCAGCGAGCGCGGTGCCGTCCTTCAGCCCGGTCAGCGCCCAGAAGTCGTCCCAGTACGAGTGCATCGGCTTCGCCGAGTAGCCCTCGTGGCTGATCGACGGGGGCAGGATGCCGCGGAACATCCGTGCGCTTCCCGTATCGAACGCCGGCGTCATGTCCTGCCGGCGCAGGGTGTCGATGTAGGCGGCCGCGGCGGCGACCTTCGGCCACATCTGCCGGGCGAAGGCGGTGTCGCCGCTGAACTGGAAGTAGTGCGTGACGAGGTGAATGAACTCCCCGTGGCTGTCGTGCTCGGGCACCGGATCGGCGCCGCGTGCGTCGACGCAGCAGGGGATCTTCCCGTTCGCGTACTGGAAGTTGGAGTACCACTCGATGTAGTCGCGGACCTCGGCGGCATGCCCGAGCTCGAGGAGCGCGGTCGAGATCATCGCGCCGTCACGGATCCACGATCGCGCGTAGGAGCGTGCTCCCGGACGTATCGCCGCGCCGTCGCGGTTGACGAGGATGTGAGCGAGGGCGGTGCGCAGCGTCAACGCATAGTCGGCGCCGGTTCCGCCGAGCTCGATGCGCGTGCGATCGAGGCTCGCTCGCCACGCCGCCGTTGTCCGGACGAGCGCGGCTTCACCCTGACGCGCCGCTGCCGCCGGGGATGCCGCCGGCGCGAGCTGCGGCGAGCGCGGATCGAGGGGAACGGCGATCCAGACATCCCGTTCGCCAACACGCGGTAGTGACAGCGGGAAGGCGAGCGCCCCCGATGCACGAGCACCGGCGTCGCGAGCGGAAGCCCGCGCGGGCAGGGTGTCGCGGCGGATCCAGTCGATCACCCCGCCGGCATCGAAGGTCGTCGCACCGAACGCCCCGGCGCGAGTCACCGGCACGACCCGCCGGTTGCCATTCACG
>DASSZC010000452.1:0-3026 GCA_035702925.1 Gemmatimonadaceae bacterium
CTCATGCATCAGGGCAGTGTCCAGACCCTCATGCATCAGGGCAGTGTCGAGACTTCCCTGCATCAGAGCAGTTTCGAGACTTCCCTGCATCAGGCAGTGTCGAGACATCCTGCATCCGAGCAGTTTCCCAACACCACCGCCGGCGTATCCGTACTACGTGCATGCGCCTGAGCACCCTCCTCCTCGCCGTACTGGCCCTCCCCGCCGCCCTCCCCGCCCAGGTCGGCTCGACCACGGACATCATCACCGGTCGCGTCATCGGCCCTGATTCCATCCCCCTCGTCGGCGCCAAAGTCGACGTCACCTCGGCCGAGACCCAGGTCACCCGCAGCACCCGCACCAACGACCGTGGCCGCTACACCGTGGTCTTCCCCGATGGCGGCGGGCAGTACGGGGTGACCATCACCTACGTCGGCTTCGCGCCGTCGCGCATGGTCGTCCAGCGCAACGCCGACGAGGACCGCCTCGTCGCCAACGCGCAGCTCTCGGTGAACCCGACGCAGCTGTCCGAGGTGACCGTCCGCGGGCGGCGCCAGCCTAACGGCCAGCGCACCGAGGCCGGGGGCACCGAGCGCGGCCTCCCGCCGGCGATCACCAACCGCCTGCCGGTGGATGCAGGGGACCTCGCCGCGCTCGCCGCCCTTGTCCCGGGAGTGGTCCCCGTCCCCGGCACCGACTCGACTCCGCGCTCCTTCACCATCGCCGGCCAGCCCCCGGACCAGAACGCGATCACCCTCGATGGCCTGACCTTCGGGACCGGCGCGATCCCCTCGGACGCGGTGCGCAGCACGCGCGTCATCACCAACACCTACGACGTCGCGCGCGGGCAGTTCACCGGTGGACAGGTCTCCTCGACGACCCGCGGGGGGACGAACAACCTCGCCGGCACCGTCAGCTACGTTATGCGCGATCCGTCGCTGCAGTTCTCGAACGTGAAGGGCGCGTTCAGCAACGAGTTCGCGCAGAACCAGCTCAGCTTCGGCCTCGGCGGGCCGCTCGTGAAGGATCGCGCCTTCCTCTTCGCCAGCGGACAGCTCGGCCGGCGCTCGAGCGGGCTGCCCTCGCTCATTACCGCCGATCGTGGCTCCCTCGCCCAGCTCGGCGCGAACAGCGATTCCGTTGCCCGCTTCCTCGGCCTCGTGACGAACAAGGGGCTGCCGATGGGACTCGCCAGCGACCGCGTTACCGACAACGCGAGCGCGATCGTCCGCGGCGACGTCACCGTCAACGAGGCGCACTCGCTGACCATGCGCCTCGACTGGCGAGCATCGAAGCAGGACAATGCGCGGCTCTCCACCCTCGCCGTTCCGCAGAGCGGTGGCGATGCGAACAGCTCCGGTTGGGGCGCGATGCTCACCGCGACCTCGCGGTTCGCGCAGTTCATCAACGAGGCACGCGTCTACGGCTCGATCGACAACCGCATCAGCGATCCCTACCAATCCCTCCCCGCGGGGCGCGTCGTCGTCGCCTCCACGCTCGAGGATGGATCGAACGCCGTCTCGACGCTGCAGTTCGGCGGCAATCCGTCGCTTCCGCAGCGCACGCGCACGAAGATGACCGAGGTCAGCGACGAGCTGTCGTGGGTATCCCCCGAGGCCGCGCATCGCGTCAAGCTCGGCGGGCTGCTCACCGCCGATCGCACGCGGCAGGGGAGCTTCGCCAACGAGTTCGGCACCTTCACCTTCAACTCGCTCGCCGACTTCGAGAACAACCAGCCCGCCTCCTTCACGCGCACGCTCTCCTCGCGCACCCGCGAGTCCGGCGCGGTCAGCGGCGCGCTCTATCTCGGCGACGGCTGGCGTGTCTCCGACGCGCTGCAGGTCACCGTCGGCGCGCGTGCCGAGGGTACGCGTTACCCGACGCGTCCCGAGTACAACCCGGCGATCGACGCGGCGTTCGCGCGCCGCACCGATGACGTGCCGTCCGAGGTACGGCTCTCGCCGCGCGCCGGCTTCACCTGGCAGGTCGGGCGGAGCGACAACGCGCCCCCGATCGTGATCCTCCGCGGCGGAATCGGCGAGTTCCGCAGCCGCGCCCCCTCCGCGCTCGTCGCCGGCGCGCTCGACGCGACCGGGCTCGGGACGGGGCAGTCGCAGATCGTCTGCATCGGCGGCGACGTTCCCGTCCCCGACTGGAACGCCTACCGCAACGACTGGTCGTCGATCCCCTCCGACTGCGGGACCGCGGGCGCGGTCGGGTCGCGTCGCAACGTCGCCGTCTTCGCCCCCGACTTCGAGGCGCCGCGCGCCTGGCGGGGATCGTTAGGCCTGACGCGACGCATCCACGACCTGTTCGCCCTTTCCGTCGATGCGACGTGGGCCCGCGGCGTCGCCCAGACCGGCGTCACCGACCTGAACCTGCGCGACGTGCCGCGCTTCGCCCTCTCCACCGAGGACGGTCGTCCCGTTTACGTCCGCAGCGATTCCGTCGTCCCCGCTACCGGACAGACATCGGTCCTCGCCTCGCGCCGCGTTGCCGGCTTCGGCGCCGTCAACGAGCTGCAATCCCGGTCGCAGTCCGACACGAAGCAGCTCACGGTTTCCCTCGGAGGCTTCGGTCTCCGCGGCGCGATGTTCAACACCGGCTACACCTGGACTCGCTCGCGCGATGAAGGGTTCGGCTTTGCGAGCGGCTTCTTCGGTGGCGGGAGCACAGCGGGCGACCCGAACCGCTCGGAGTGGGGACGCAGCGATCGCGACATCCGTCACCAGCTCTTCGCGCAGCTGCTCTACCCCGTGACGACGACCCTCGACGCGAGCCTGGTCGGCCGCACGATGTCGGGGACCCCGTGGTCACCGCTCGTCGCCGGCGACATCAACGGCGACGGCTCGCGCAACGATCGTGCGTTCGTCTACGATCCGCGCTCCGCCCCGGACACCGCGCTCGCCAACGGAATGACGCGAGTCCTCTCGACGACGTCGGGCACCGCGCGCGCCTGCCTCGAGAGCCAGCTTGGTGTGATCGCCGGCCGCAACAGTTGCGACTCGCCGTGGACGGGATCGCTCGACATGCAGCTCAACTGGCGT
>DASSZC010000478.1:0-5006 GCA_035702925.1 Gemmatimonadaceae bacterium
ATCCGTTCGAGCCGCTCGGCTTCCGTCTGCACCCGCTGCTGCAGGCGCGTGCGCTCGGTGACGTCGCGCTCGACGGTGACCGCGCCGCGGATCTTCCCCGATTCATCGCGGAGGGGATTCGAGTTCACCTCGACGACCGCCGGTCCCGTCTCCCCCTCGCCGCGACGGACGGCGAGGCTTTCGCCGCGCACGCGCTCCCCGCCTAACGCTCGCGCGGTCGGGTGCTCGTGGACGAAGAGGCTGACGCCGTCGATCGTCCGCGGACGGTCGAGCCGCCAGAGATCCTCGAGCGCCTCGGGGCGCTCGGCGCCGTGCTCGAGCGCGGCCTGCGCGTTGGAGCGGGCGATCTTCCCGTCGGAGTCGAAGACGCGCACCGAGTCGGGGATGACGTCGAAGATCGTCTCGAGCTGGGCGATGCTGCGGGCGAGGTCGGCACGCAGCTGCTCGCGGTCGGTGACATCGGTGCCGACGAAGAGAAGCCCACCCTCGTTCCCTGGTGCCGCGCTCGCCGGCGCGACGACGGTGAACATCACGTCGATCATCCGCTCGGCGCCGACGCGCGGGCGGAAGGCGACGCGCTGCGGAGTCATCGGCGTCCCGCCGACAACGCGGTCGATCAGGTCATCGAGGTCGGCGAGGGCATTCGGGAAACAGTCGTAAACCGAGCGGCCGATGGCGCCGACGGTGTCGGTGCCCGTGAGGTCGCGATAGCGCTGGTTGGCGCGCAGCAGCCGCAGCTCCTCGTCGAAGAGGGCGACGGCGAGGGGGACGTGCTCGAGCACCGAGTCGAGGCGCGTCAGCTGCGCGCTCAACCGGTGGTCTTCACCCGGCGACATGTCGTCGTGGAGCGCGTCTCTCACACCAGCCATGCATCCCATGCGCTCAGGGTCGCTCCGCAGGTCGTGAGGCGGAGGGAGGGTCAGCGGCATCGACGCCGGCCGATCCCGTGGTGGGTTCGGCAAGAATAGACCCCCGGTGATGACGCGTCAATGTTGCCTGGTGTTACAGCGGCGTGGCCCGACCGTGGGCCCATCCGATGAAGCTCAGCGGTCCGATCGGGCCGTGGCGGAGCCAGTGTCAGTGAGCGCGCGCATGAAGGCGATCAAGGCCAGCTTCTCGCCCCGCGTCAGATGCAGCGAGTCGGCGGGCAGCGTCTGGTTCGGGACCGCGAGGCCGATGCCTGCGCCGCCGCCCGCATCGTAGAAGTCGAGCACGGCCTCGAGCGTCGCGAACGCCCCGTTGTGCATGTAAGGCGCGGTGCGTGCCACGTTCCGCAGCGTCGGCGTCTTGAACGCTCCGTGATTGGTCGCCGTTCGACGAACCCCCCAGCGGCCTGGATCCGGATCGAGAACGCGCCGCCTAACGGCCCATCGCGCCGGGACGCCGAGCACCTCCGGCTCGGATTCCGCCAGGGTGGGGGGCATCGCACCGCCGAAGGCGGGCGCAAAGTGACAGGTCCCGCACCCCGCACGGCCCATGAAGAGGTTGAATCCGTCGCGCTCGCGCGGCGCCAACGCGCTCGAATCGCCAGCCAGGGCACGGTCCACGCGTGACGTGCCGCCCCGCAGCGTGCGCAGGTAGGCCGCGATCGCGAGGCGGATGTGTACCCCCGTCACGCCGCCGTCGGGCGCGACGTGGAACGCATCGGCGAACCGTGCGCGATAGCCGGACCGCGCCCGCAGCGCGCCCGCCGCCGCTTCGAGCGAGCCGCCCATCTCCGCGCGGCTGCCGAGTACGTCGGTGATCTGGTCCTCCAGGAAGTGCGCCCGCTCGTCCGCGAACAGCGCCGGCTGCAGCGCGACGCCAATCAGCCCGGGAGTGTTGCGCGGCGCAGCGCTCTGGTGCGACTCGAGCAACAGCGGTCGAGGCCGCGCGTCGGTGAACGCTTTCGCCGGGTCATGACAGGACGCACAGGAGCGCGTGCCCGACGGCGAGAGTGCCGGGTCGAAGAAGAGCGAATGTCCGAGGGCGGTGACGGCCGCGCCGGAAACCGCCTCGGCTGGAGCGAAGAATGCGGGGTCGATCGCGTCGCGATCGAAGATGCTCGCCGCGTGGTGCGACCAGGCACGCGGCCTGTCGGGAGCCCCGATCCCAAGAGCACGCTGCGCCAGCGCGAGCGTATGGGCCAGCGGCTGCACCCGGTGCACGATGAAGTGCAGCCGATCGAAGGTGTCGAAATCGGGATTGGCGCGCAGCTCGGCGATCGCCTCGGCGAAGCGCGCGTCGAGCGCGTCCGCCAGTCGCGTGTTCTCGCCGCTGAGCCGGGCGGTCCACGGAGCAAGCGCGTCGCGCACACCCTGCAGCGCATCCGCGGACTCGGTCATCGCGTCGCGTGAGACTGCGGCATCGAAACCGGCGATGCCAAGCGTCGCGACTCGCGCGATTTCCTGGCGGGCCGCGTCGAAGAAGAAGGCATCCCCGGGCATCGTATCCACCCCGAACGATCGAAGCGACGCGACGTTCCCGCGGAGGCTGTGCACCAGCACGAGTGCACGCTCCGCCTTCTCCACGTCGACGGAGGGGAAGAGGGTCGCCTCGATTACCTGGAAGCCGGCCGGATCGACCGGAGTCTCAGGGTCGTCTTCGTCGGCGCGCGTCAGTACCGGACCGTTGATCTCACGCGAAAGCCATGGCACGTAGTACTCGGACTGCATCTCGACGCGCTTGAACCGGACGCGCGCGGCGCGGAATGCGACTCGCGCCTTCGCACCCTCTGCCTCATCGACTGGTCTGCGTGCGGCACCGCGTATCGCGCGGTCGAGCGTATCGAGCGACGCATCGAGCGAGTCGAGCCGCGCGCCGTAATCGGCGAGCGCGGCCTCGAGCGCGCGCGATCCGCCCGGCGCCGGGGGGCGTCCGCCGCCACACGCGGCCCACGCCATGAGCGCGCCAAACATTCCAGCGAAAGAGAGGATCGTCGAACTGCGGGCATCGAGGAGCGACGCGAGGCGCATGAATGGGCGAGTGGAGGTGGATACCATCATGCGCAGGCGAGGCACCGGATCGGCGATGAACAGATCACGAACAGGTAAATGCCTGTCTCCGGTCGTTCGCGAACACAGACATGGTCGAGACGAGACAGTCACTGATTCGTGGATATCGCGCCCTAGGCTGTTCCGAGCGGGACGCGGATCGCCGCCGTGGCGCCGCGCGAGCCCGCGCAGTCGAACGCCAATGGAGGATGCATGTCGAGAGCAACGCAGTGGGCAGCGGGCATGATGCTCGCCGGCGCCGCCGGAGGGATCCTGGCTTGCGGGACCGACGCCTACGAGGCGTCACCGGTGTCGCCGACGTTCTCGCGCGCGGCGACGGAGGGGCCGTTCCAGTTCACCCCCCTCGCCGCGTCGACGATCTGCACCGTCGCCGGAGGGAATCCGGAGAAGCCGTTCGTGCTGCCACCGGGGTTCGATCAGGTCGCCCTGGCGAGCGAGCCCTCGTATGCGGACGTACCGGACATGAACACCCAGAACGAGCGCGGGCCGCGGGCGGGCCGCTTCGTCTACCAGGCGCACGAGGTCGGAGCGAACGGATCGCTCTCCGTGATCGACCTCGAGACAGGTGTCACGAAGACCATCGCGCAACGCGCCGATTGGGAAGGGCTCGACGGGATCGTGTGGACACCGTGGGGAACGATCCTGATCGCTGAGGAAACGAACGCCGCGGCCTTCCGTGATCCGCGGTATCCCGCGGCGCGCGCCGGGCTCGTGTACGAAGTGTTCCCCGACGCGGCCGATCCGACGACGGTCGACTCGGTGGTCGCGCGCCCCGCGATCGGCTCGAAGTCGCACGAGGGGATGCGCTTCGACGCGCAGGGCAACCTCTACAGCATCAGCGAGCGCACTCCCGGCTACATCTTCCGCTTCGTTCCCGACCGGCGGGGTGACCTGTCGAGCGGACAGCTGTACGTGCTCAAGGTGACGACGCCTGACGGTGATCGAACCGGCGGCGGGGAGTGGATCGCGCTCGACCGCGCGGCGGTGCAGGTGGATGCCAGCGCCGAGGGCGACCGTGTCGGCGCTACCGGCTACGCCCGCCCGGAGGACGTGGAGATCGCGACGTCCACGGGCAACAACCGCGGCGGAGCGCAGACGCTCTACGTGGCGGTCACCGGCGTGGGGGACAACCGCGTGCTGGGCATCGACCTTCGCGAGCCGGCCGGCGGCGGCGAGCACTCGACCGCGTTCGTCTTCGACTACGTGCGCGTCGGGCTCAACACGACGACCGAGTTCGAATGGCCCGACAACCTCGCGCTGGACCGCGCTGGAAACCTGTACATCGCCGAGGATCCGGGTGGGAACTTCCGGAATGGCGCGGGCAAGGTGAAGGGCGACGACATCTGGGTGGCGACCCCTGACGCGGCGCGGCCGCACAGCGCTGCCGGGAATGTCGTCCGGTTCGCGTCGCTGACGGATTGCGATGCCGAACCCACGGGCATCTACTTCGACAAGGGTGGCGATCGGCTCTTCGTCAACGCCCAGCATCGCGGCGGGGACCGCCGCGACAAGACGATGGCGATCTTCCCGGTGGGTCGGGACTGAGCTCGCACCGCCCGCGCGGTACCGAGCGCCACATGGTGAGCGATACGCTGCTCACCATGTGGTGATCGGCACCGTTGGGCAGCGCATCGACACTGCTCACCCCGCGAGCGTCGACGAGTCCGGATCGACCCGGTTCTCACCCCAGCGCGCGAGCAGGGTAATGATCAGGACCAGGAGGATGAGCAGCAGGCTGTACGCGGCCGCCGTCCCGAAGGTCCCGGTCCGGAACTGCGCGTAGATCTCGACCGAGATCGGGCGGTTCGAGTGCGAGTAGAGCACCGTGCTGGCGACGAACTCCCCGACCGCAGTGATCGCGGCGAGCACCGCCCCGGCGACGATCCCCGGCTTCGCCGCGGGGAGGACGACGCGCTTCACCGTCAGCCACCAGGGGGAGCCGAGGCCGCGTGCCGCTTCCTCGGTGGAGGGATCCATCTGCCGCAGCGAGCCCTCGACCGCGGTCGTCACGAG
>DASSZC010000067.1:0-9151 GCA_035702925.1 Gemmatimonadaceae bacterium
GGCGCTTCCGGCACGTGCGGCGGCTGGGGGACGACGACGGCACCGGTACCGCCTCTGGGGATCCCCGCCGCCGGATCAGCGGCACCCTCGCGAAGTCGGTCCCGCAGGGAGACCGCGAGGCTCACCGTTAGGATCGCGAAGGCAACGACGAGAAGGACTCTCGTCGCGTGCAGGGCGATGTGCGACGATCGGCGCGGGGCGTGGATGGTCGCGCCGGCGACGAGGGGCCAGAGCTCCGGGGGCGCGGTGATTCCGGTCGACGCGGTGCGCGAGTAGGCGAGCAGCGCGCGAGTCTCGGCGACCTGCGAGCGGCAATCGATGCAGTGGCCGAGGTGGGCGAGCACCACCGGACGCTCGCGCAGGTCGAGCGTCCCGTCGGCGAGCTCGCTGACCTGTGATTCAGTCAGGTGCAGCAGCGTCGTGGCAGTCATCGCAGCGCCTCCCGCAGCATCGCGCGCGCGCGGTGCAGGTGCGTGCGAATCGTTCCCTCGGCGACGCCGAGCATCGCCGCGATCTCCGGATGGTCGTAGCCCTCGACGTCGTGCAGGACGAAGACCGCGCGCGCACGTTCGGGGAGCCGGGTGACCGCCGCGTCGAAGGAGAGCCTTCGCACCGGCATCGGCGTCCGCAGGTCCGGACGCTCGAGCTCGGAGGGCTGCTCGACGTTAGTCACCCGGGCGATGCGCCGGCGACGGGAGCGCCGGTCGTTGAGCACGACGTTGGTGGCGAGGCGCCAGAGCCAGGCGCCGGCGTCGCTGCCCTGTTCGAGCCGATCGAGTTTCTCCCACGCGCGCACGAACACGTCCTGCGCCAGTTCGGTCGCCTCGACGCGGTCGCCGCTCATGCGAAGGCAGAGGGCGTAGACGCGGTCGGCGTGGGTCCGATAGAGCTCTTCAAAGAACGATGTGCGCGCCAGCTCGTCGCCGCCGCGGCTCGCGGCAGTGGTCGCGGTGGTCGAATGAAGGACGAACTCGGCGGGCATGTCGTGGTCATACGGCGGCCCGGCGTCCGGGGATTCGCGATCTTCGGGGGGCGAGCAATCTTTTCGGACGGTTAAACAACGCGGTGGTGGGCGGTGTTGTTGGAGAAACGGCTCGTTCGGTCCCTTCACGCCAACCCCCTGAACCATGCGCCGCTCCGCCCTCCTTCTCGTGTGCCGCATCACAGCCGCCGCCGTGGCCCTCTTCGCCACCCCGTCGGTCGCGTCTTCGCAGGCTCCCGCCCCGGCGCAGCCTCATGCCGCGAACCCGGCACCGTCACTTCCCGACTCCCCGCTCGGCCATCTCGGTCTCGCCCTGATCGCCGCGGTGAACTCGGGCGACAGCGCGACGATCTCGCGCTTCGTGAACGACCATGTCGGCGTCGACGAGCGGAGCCGCAGCTCGTCGACGATGGCGCGCATGCTCGTGACGCTGCACGAGCAGAGCGGCGGGTTGGACATCGAGCGCGCGCGAATGGCTGACGCCGCGCTGCGCATCATGACGCACGCGCGCAACGGACGCCGCTGGCTCGGCATCCAGCTCGACCCGGCGGTGAACGACACGACCCGCATCGGCAACATGATGCTGCTGCCGATGGACGACCCGGGGCCGCGCTATCCACCGAAGCCGTGGGCGACGACGGCGCTCAGCGAGGAACAGGTCGCGACGCTCATTCGCGACCACGTTCGCCAAGCGGCGGATTCCGACCATTTCTCCGGCGTCGTGCTCGTCGCGCACGGCGACCGGGTCCTCGCGCACGAGGTGTACGGTTTCGCCGACCAGGGCGCGCAGCGGCGGAACACCCGCGAGACGCGGTTCGCGACTGCCTCCGTTGGGAAGATGTTCACGAGCGTCGCGATCGCGCAGCTCGTCGAGCGTGGGCTGCTTCGCTTCGACGACACCGTCGCGAAGATCCTTCCCGAGTACCCGAACCGTGAGGCGGCGAAGCGCATCACCGTCCGCCAGCTCCTCACCCACACGGCGGGAGTCCCGGAGCCCTTCTGGTCGTCGCGCTTCGGGGCAGCGAGCCCGCAGGCGACGCACCTCGAATTGCTGGCGACCTTCGCCGATGCGCCCCTCGAAATGGAGCCGGGGAGCGCGTTCCGCTACGGCAACGGCAACTATGCAACGTTAGGCGCGATCATCGAAAAGCTGAGCGGCGAGCGCTACGAGGACTACCTCCGCCGCCACGTCTGGGCGCCAGCGGGGATGACCCGCGTCGAGCATCCAGCGTGGACGCTGACGGCGGACGAGGCACTCGGCTACGCCCGCTTCGCCGAGCTCGACCCGTTAGGCATCGACCCGCGGCGCCCGGAGACGGTGCGGAACGGGGCAGCGGTGAAGGCCGCGCTCCGCGGCTTCGGCGGCGGCGCGTTCACGGCGGAGGACCTCTTCCGCTTCGCCCGCGCCCTCCGCACCGGGAAGCTCGTGCGGCGCGAGATGGCCGACACCCTCACCACCGGTCGCGTGGACATCGGCGAGGGCGCGCCGGTCACCTACGGCTTCGGCTTCTACGTGCAGCAGATGGACGACCAGCGCATCATCGGCCATCCGGGGTCGAACCCGGACACCGGTCACGACGCCGACGTCGAGATGGTCGGCGACGGCGAGTGGACGGTGGTCGTGCTCTCCAACTATGACGCGCCGGCGGGAATGCAGCTCGAGTGGCCGATCCTCACCCTCCTCGCGCAGCAGTCGTCGTTCGCGGCGAAGGGGAAGGGCACGAGTGCACCGACGACTCCGGCCACTGGAGGCGGGAAGCCCTGACGGGGGAACTACAATCACGGCGGGTTGTCCCGCTGATTGTTGAATCGCTCCAAAAATGTCCTGCCTTCAACAGCTGAACTGCGATTACGCGGATTTCGCCGATGTCGCCGATACTGCTCGGGCAGCCACGAGCAGCCTGACGGCCGCCAGGAACGACCTGCGTGATCCGCGAAATCCGCGTAATCGCAGTTCAAGCTGTTAACACTCTCCGTGGCGACGGCAGTGTTGGGGGGCAGAGTCGTGGAATCGCGATCATGCCCATCATCGTCTTTCAACGACTCTGACCCCTTGAATCCTCCAAAACTGTCCTGCGTTCAACAGCTGAACTGCGATTGCGCGGATTTCGCCGATGTCGCCGATACTGCCTCGGGCAGCCACGAGGAGCCTGACGGCCGCCAGGAACGATCCGCGTGATCCGCGAAATCCGCGTAATCGCAGTTCAAGCTGTCAAGACTCTCCGTCGCGACGGAGCCACCATGGCGTGGTCTTGAAAGCTGCTGGCTCAGTCGCGCACGTAGAACGGGGGCGGCTCGATGCCTAACGCGCGGAGGTAGACGTATCCCTGGCCGCGGTGGTGGATCTCGTTGTCGATCGTGTAGAAGATGATCCCGTGGACCGGCATGGTGTACTGGCCGAACGCGGTGATGGTGTCCTTGAAGTGGTCGGCGGGGATTCGCGGAAAGAGCTGGTCGAGCTGCTTCGTGCTCTCGTCCCACTGGCGGAGGACGTCGGCCTTGTTCGTCGCCTTCGCCACGGAATACTCCTTCCACTCCCCGGTGACCACGCCGCGCACCGTCGGTTCCGCCATCCCGAGCATCTCGGCGGCGAGCTCGCCGAACGGTCGCATCCCGCCGACCGAGAAGGTGAACAGCTTGTCCTCGGGAAACGCCTCGATCACGCGACGGGTGAGGCGGCGGTGTCCCTGCCAGTGCTCGAGCAGGTCGGCCGGGGAGATGAAGCCGGCGGTGGCGGCAGGGGTGGCGGGTGCAGCGGTCGTGGCGGCCATGTGAGCCTCGAGCGGTGGAGGTGAGACAGCGGTGTCCGGCGACAAATGTTTTCGGTGTTTCTTCGGGACACCGCCAAGCTACACTTTTTGCCGCGGGGCGCAAGAGGGACGCCCCGATGGTGCAACGTTAGGCAGGCCGCGCGCGGCGACAGGCCGGCGCTGGCGCGGAACATGATGCGAATGTCGTGACACGGCGCCCGGTCGCGCGCAGGTCGTCACAGCGAGCTCAGTGAGGAGACAGATGCCGGCTCACGGACCGAACAAGGACTCACGCAACACCAACGCGCTCGCCGTCGTCGCCGGGGCACTGATCGCGCTCATCGCGGTGCTGGCCTTTCTCGCCGTGATCTCGCACCGCGGGGGGGCCCAGGAATGGCGGGGCGCCGCGGGACCGCAAGTCGGGTACGCCGCGCCGGCGTACGTGGCAGGTCAGCTCCCGGCCAGCTGATCCCTCACGCCTGGACGAACGCCGCGCTCCACTCCTTCGCGTTGTCGTCCTGCTGGTAGACGGTGTCGACGTCGACCACGAGCTCGGCCCCTTCGCGGCGGATCGGCAGGCGGTCCATGTCACGCGTCGCGCGGCCCTCGATGAAGGTCCCGTCGTCGCGATAGTGCGACTTGTGCTTCGGGCAGATGAACTGGTGATCGTCCGCGTCCCAGCGTAGCGCGGTGTTCTGGTGCGGGCAGCCGAGGGAGAAGGCGTAGATCTTCCCGTGGGCGCGGGCGATGATCACCGAGTTGTCCTTGTCGATCGACACGCCGTCCTCGGCGGGAACCGGATAGCGCTTGTCGTTGGGCAGTCCCGCGCCGCTCGCGAGCGCGGTCAGCGCGCGGACCGGCATCGCGCTCGCCGCGCGCGCATCGAGCCCGATGACACCGAGCGAGGCGAGGGCGAGCCCCGCCGCGCGGAAGAACTGGCGCCGTTCCATCGCGCCCGGCGCGTTGAAGGCATCGTGCAGCGAGCATCCGCCACAGTCGTCGGCCGCGCCCGCGCGCTCTTCGGGTGTCATGTGCATCTCAGACGTTGGTGAGGATGACTCCGGCGAGCGTGATCGCGAGCCAGAGCGTCAGGCTGGTGATTGCGTTACCCCGCAGGCGCCCCCATCGGTCCGACGTTCCACCACCGGGCGCGGCGAGCGCGCGTTCCAGTCGTGTCATCATCGCGCCGTTGGCGAGGAGTGCGACGACCAGCGCCATCTTCACCCAGAAGACCCACGATCCGAGGAAGGTGTCGAGGTCGGCGGCGAGCATCGCGATCCCGCTCACCAGCGAGACTACCAGGGCGGTGATGACGATGGGGTGAACGGAGCCCAACTCGGCGAGATGACGCTCGCGGGCGCCAGGTTCCTCGTGCCGAAGACGGAGCGAGGCGCGGTCGAGCGCGATCGCGATCCCGCCGCCGACGACGATTGGCGCGATGTGGAGGAAGGTGACGATCGTCTCGGTCGTCGTCGAATGGCTGTAGAACTTCGACCACGGGTCGGCGAGGCGCGCCAGCGCCTCCGGTGTCGTGAAGATCATCTCTAGTGGCCGCCGACCAGCATCACCGAATAGGCGACGAGCGCGGTGCCCATCGAGGCGTAGGCGATGTCGCGATGCCGGTTGCGCGACCCGTCCGAACCCTCGGCGTCGTCGTCAGCGGAGCCCGCGGCGAGCGCGAAGCCCCCGTCGGCGGCGAGCAGCAGCACCGAGTGGACGATCCGCTTCGTTCGCCCGACGTCGTTATGACGCGAGTCCCAGAGGTTCCAGACCCCGGTCACCGTGTTCAGCGTGAAGAGGACACCGAGTCCGGCCGCGCCCGCGCTGTGCATCCCGCTCGCCCATCCCGGCTTCGGCGCCCCGGACTTGTCGGCCTGCAGCAGCTGGTTGCCGGCGACGGTCTGCGCGACGAAGAGCGGGATCGTCGCGTACGATGCATAACGGTGAATGCGCAGCCGCAGCTCGTAGAAGTCACTCACCTCGACCGCCTTCACGCGGCGGTGCACGGTGTCCGGACGAGCGACCGTCGCGACGATCGTATCCGGTTGCGGCCGGTTGGCGGGATCGAGGAGCGGGCAGGGCGCCAGCGGCGGGCATCCCAGCGTCGCCAGCAGCATCGCGAACGGAATCATCGACCACTCCGGTGAGGGGTTGGCATCCTGCCACTCGGCGGTCGAGGCGTCATGTACCCATGACCCGCGACCGCCGCGGTACCCCTACAGCATGGCTCGGTCTGTCGTCCGGATCAGTCGGGCAAAAGGGAAGGCGCGGTGCCGCGAGCGCTCAGCGCGGCGCGGAGGACGAGCGCGGCGACGTCGGCCAGCCGGTGCTCTCCCTTCTGCAGCACGCGCACGGCGCTCCGAGTCAGGAACTGCCGCTCGGCGTCGGTCAGCGTCTTCGCGGTCAGCACGACGACCGGGATGGAAGAGAGCAGGGGATCGGCGCGCATCGTCGCCAACACGCCGAAGCCGTCGAGCACAGGCATCATGAGGTCGAGGACGACGACATCTGGCGGGCGCACTCGCATCTCGACGAGCCCGTTTTCCCCGTCGATCGATTCGCGGACGCGGATCCCCTTGTCGCGCAGCACGCGGCTGGCAACGCGCCGCGAGTCTTCGTCGTCGTCGATGACGAGGACCTCGATCGCGTCCGGCCCGCCGCGACTTTCCGCGCTGTCGCGCTGCCCCGCCGCGGTCGACACCGCGCGCGCGAGCTGGTCGGAGGTGAAGGGCTTCGGGACGAGGGCGACCCAGCCGAGATCGAGCCCGGCTCCGCCGATCGCCGGTGTCTCGCGTTGCGCGATGATCTCGGGGAGCAGCAGGATCGCCGGCGGCACCTCGACCTTCATCTCCGACAGCGCGTGAGCGACACGCCACGCCGAGCCCTGCCGGCTTCCGATGTCGAGGATCACCAGCGACGCGCGCTCGCGCGCCGCGAGCGCGGAAACGTCGTCGGCCGTCGTCGTCCAGGTGAGGCGCACCGCCGGCTTCACCTGGCGGGCGAGCGCGGCAAGGGCGTCGGGCTCGTCCCCGAACGCGATCACGGACACCGGCTCGCGGAGCGGAGCCGGCGCCTCATCCGCCGCATGATGGTGCGCCATCCGCGCGTCGTGGAGCGCGCTGTCCTGGTCGCGCACCGCGCTCCCCGCCGCCGCGGCGGGGAGCCTGACGGTGAAGGTCGAGCCCTTGTCGACCGTGCTCTCGACGGTGATCTCGCCACCCATCGCCCGCGCCAGCCGCTGCGAGATCGCCAGCCCGAGGCCGCTCCCGCCGTAGATTCGGGTGAGCGCGTTGTCCGCCTGGAAGAACTCGTTGAAGACGTTGCCTAACGTTGCGGGGTCGATCCCGATTCCGGTGTCGGTCACCGCGATCGAGACCGAGCGTCCGTCGTCGCCGGTGGCCGCGATGGCGACCTCGCCGCGCTCGGTGAACTTGATGGCGTTGCCGACGAGGTTCGTGAGGATCTGTCGCAGCCGCTGCAGGTCGGCGCTGACGAGCGGCAGCGATGTTGCCACGCGCGTGCGCAGGCGGAGCGACTTCTGCTCCGCCTGGTTCTCGAGCAGTGCCGCGACCTCCTCGATCACCGCGTTCACGTCCACCGGGCGCACGTCGAGCTCGAGCTTCCGCGCGTCCGCCCGCGCGAGATCGAGGACGTCGTTGATGAGGTCGAGCAGGTGGCGGCTGCCGACGCGAATGCGGTCGAGGTTCCGGCGCTGCCCGTCGTTGATCTGCCCTTCGATCTCCAGCTCGAGGAGCTCGGCGTAGCCGAGGATCGCGTTGAGCGGGGTGCGCATCTCGTGCGACATCATCGCGACGAAGCGATCACGCGCCTGCGTCGCCGCCGCGAGGTCGGCGAGCCGCGACTCCGCCTCGGCGCGCATCGACTCGAGGCGGTCGTTGCGCAGCTCGATCGCGGCGCGCTGGCTCTCGAGCTCGCGGCGGATCTCGAACTTCTCGATCACGTTCTCGATCGAGCGCACGAGCGCGTGCGGGGTCACCTCGTCCTTCAGCAGGTAGTCCTCCGCCCCCAGCTCGAGCGCGTACGCCGCGGCGGCGTCGTTCCCGTGACCGGTGAGCATCGTCACCGGGAGCGGAACCTGGCCGCGCGAACCGCGCAGGCGGTTCAGCACCTCGACACCTTCCATGTCGGAGAGGTACTGGTCGAGGAGCGCGCAATCGAAATGCGTTTCCCCCTTCTTCAGGATCGCCAGCGCCTCCGCGCCGCTCACGCAGTCGACGATCTCGTATTGCCGGCGATGCCCGCGGAGCATGCGGTGGACGCGCGCGCGATCGTCGGCGTTGTCGTCGACGAGAAGAATCGCGCGGGTCTCAACGACTTCCGTCATGCGCGCCTCCCCCGACTCGCTGTACGATGCGCGCTGCCGGGCGCTTCGGCCAGCGCACGACGAAAGTCGCGCCGCCGCCTGGGGTCGGGCGCACGGCGACCGTCCCCTGGTGCGCTTCGACGATCCGCTTCACGAGCGCGAGTCCGAGCCCGCTCCCCTCTCCCGGTGCCGAGGTGTGAAAGAGGCGCCAGATGCGATCCT
Source organism: Gemmatimonadaceae bacterium (assembly GCA_035702925.1). GTDB lineage: Bacteria > Gemmatimonadota > Gemmatimonadetes > Gemmatimonadales > Gemmatimonadaceae > JABFXC01. Next base: position 8,279 of record DASSZC010000067.1, read on the forward strand.
CCTGCCCCTCGGGGACTCCCGGGCCGTTGTCGGCGACGGTGAACTCGCAGACTTCGCCCTCGTCGCGCGCGGCGACTTCGACGTGCGCGCCCTCGGGGCGCCGGTAGGTGATCGCGTTCGAAAGCAGGTTGCGGAACACTTGCTCGAATGGAGTTCGCTCGGTGACGATGATCGGCAACGGCCTGTCGATACGAATCGTAATGCCGGGAGGGACCGCGAGAAACTCGACGACATCCTCGATGACCGCGGTCGTATCGATCGCCTCGACTCGCTCGCCGGCCTGGCCGGCGCGCGCGTACTCCAGCGCGGCGTCGATCATCCGCCGCATCCGTGTGGCGAGCTGCTGGATGCGAAGGAGGTCGCCGGCGCGCTCGTCGGGGGTGCTCGACCCCGCCGGGTCGAGCAGGAATCCGGCGTACTCGCGGATCGCGCGAACGGGCGCCTTGAGGTCGTGCGACACGACGTGCGCGAACTCGTCGAGCGCGAGGTTGCTTCGCTCCACCTCGGCGAGCGCGCGGGCGAGCCGCCCCTGCTCGATGATCAACCGCCGCTGCGCGGTCGCGAGCTCGGCGTTCACCGCGCTCACCTCGGCGGCGAGCTGCGTGAGGCGCGGCGTCGCCGGATGCTCGACGAGCCAGCGCTCCGATTCGTCGGACCCGGGTACGAGGGAGAAGGCGGTCGTCTCGAGCACTCGTTCCTCAGTGCAGAACACGAGCTCCCACGTCCGCTTCGACGCGCTGCCGTCCGCGGCAATCCTCTTCCACTTCGCGACCGACGAGTCGGGATCGAGCAGGTCGGTGGTCGCGCGTCCGCCGACGTCGACCCCGAGGAGCGCGTCGAGGCGGCCATTGCTGGCGAGGATCTCGCCACCGG
>DASSZC010000202.1:0-3282 GCA_035702925.1 Gemmatimonadaceae bacterium
GCCTGGTTCCTCGCCGACCGGATGGGGATGGGCCCGCGCGGCGCGTTCATCGCGATGGCGGCGGCGTTCTCGCTGATGGCGTTCGCCGGCGGCTGGATCTTCCGTCGCGGCGCCTGGAAGACAAGGCGTGTCTGAAGCGGAAGTACAGCCGGCGGCCCCCATCGGGCTGCCGGTGTGGACGGTCGGTGTCGCACCGTTAGGCCTTCCGTCGCTCGAGGGCCCGGTCGACGCCGACGTCTGCGTCGTCGGCCTCGGGGGAAGCGGGTTGTCGTGCATCGGCGAACTGCATCGCTTCGGCGCGCGCGTTGTCGGGATCGACGCCGCGACGGTCGGCGGGGGAGCGGCCGGGCGCAACGGCGGCTTCCTGCTCGCGGGGATCGCCGCGTTTCACCACGAGGCCTCCGATTCGCACGGGCGCGAGCGCGCGGTTCGCGCCTGGCGGCTGACGCTGGAGGAGCTCGAGCGGATCGCGGCCGAGACGCCGGAGGCGGTGCGGCGCACCGGCACGCTGCGCATCGCGATCGACGAGGAGGAGCTGGCCGACTGCCAGGCGCAGCTCGCGGTGATGCGCGAGGACCGCCTTCCGGTCGAGTGGTACGAGGGATGGGAGGGACGAGGGCTGCTCTTCCCGCGCGACGGGAGCTTCCAGCCACTGCTGCGCTGTCGCCAGCTCGCGACCCGCGCGATCGACGGGGGGGCGCGGCTGTTCGAACACACGCGCGCACTGGCGATCGGGAGCGAGGGGGTGGTGACGCCGGCCGGCCGCGTGCGCGCGCCGATCACGATCGTCGCGGTCGACGGTGGGCTCGAGCGGGCGCTTCCAGAGCTGGCGGGGCGGGTGCGCACCGTCAGGCTGCAGATGATCGGCACCGCGCCGGCGACCGACGTCCACTACGAGCGGCCGGTCTACTCGCGTTATGGTCTCGACTACTGGCAGCAGCTCACCGACGGCCGCATCGCCCTCGGTGGCTTTCGCGACGTCGGGGGGGATGAGGAGTGGACGCACGACGCGCGGCCGAGCGAGGCGGTGCAGCAGGCGCTCGAGCGGTGCCTGCGCGAACGGGTGCGGACGCGCGCGCCGATCACGCACCGGTGGGCGGCGCCGGTGTCGTACACGCCTGACGGTCTTCCCGTCGTGGAGCAGGTCCGGCCCGGAGTCTGGGCCACCGGGGCCTACAACGGGACCGGGAACGTGGTCGGGGCGCTCTGCGGACGAGCGGTGGCGCAGCTGGCTGTGAGCGGGCGCACAGAGCTGCTGCTCTGACTAGAAGCCGACTCTGGCGCGATGGCGCACGTCCTGCAATTTTGTATCGTGCTTCCCGATTGGAGATGACCGCCCCGATGCCGACGACCTCAGAGCAGTCCGACCGCGACCGGCGGCTGCGTCCCCGCTTTCGCGCGCTGATCGACGAGATGATGGACCAGATCCGCCTCGTCGCGCGCGAGGCCCCGGAAGACGAGGAGGCGCGCGCCCAGGCCGAAGCGGATCTCGAGCGGATCATGAGCCAGGTCCGGCGGGCAGCGACGCAGCGCGACGACGCATAGCGACAAGATGCTTCAAGGGGTCAGGCTCGTTGAACGTTCAACGAGCCTGACCCCTTGATTCGTTAGGCGGGCTTACCAGCCGATCGGCTTCCCCTGGTTCTGCTGGTCGAGCCAGCTCTTGAGGGGCGCGAAGTATTCGGTGATCGCGCTCGCATCGAGCTCGCGCGAGCCGGTGAGCTTGAAGAGCGTCTCCTGCCACGGCTCGCTCTGTCCCGCGGTGAGCATCGCATTCAGCTTGTCGCCCGCCGCCTTGCTCCCGTAGAACGAGCAGCGGTGCAGCGGGCCGGTGTACCCCGCCTCACGGCAGAGCGCGCGGTAGAACTGGAACTGCAGCACCCGCGCGAGGAAGTAGCGCATGTATGGGGTGTTCGCCGGGACGTGATACTTCGCTCCCGGATCGAAGTCCGCCTCGGTGCGCGCGACCGGGGGGGCGACCCCCTGGTACTTCGCGCGCAGCGCCCACCAGTCGGCGTTGTAGGTCGCCGGCTTCGTGCGCCCGTCGAACACCTGCCAGCGCCACTTGTCGACGAGCAGCCCGAAGGGGAGGAAGGCGACCTTGTCCATCGCCTGGCGGAGGAGGAGCGGGACGTCCGCTTCCGGCCCCGGAGGTGGGGTCGTCAGCAGCCCGACCTGCTTCAGGTATTCCGGCGTGATCGAGAGCGCGATGGCGTCGCCGATCGCCTCGTGGAAACCGTCGTTCGCGCCGCCCTTGAAGAGGAAGGGTTGGTTCTTGTAGGCGCGCTGGTAGAAGTTGTGTCCGATCTCGTGGTGCGCGGTGATGAAGTCCTCGCTGGTGATGTCGAGGCACATCTTCACGCGGAGGTCGTCGTGGTCGTCCACGTCCCACGCGCTGGCGTGGCAGACGACTTCCCGGTCGCGCGGCTTGGTGAACTGCGAGCGCTCCCAGAAGGTCGGCGGCATCGGCGCGAAGCCCATCGAGACGAAGAAGTTGTCGCCGTACTTCACCATCCCCTTCACGTCGGTGTTCTTCGCCCGCAGCAGCTCGCCGATGTCCGCGGTCTGCACCCCGCCGGCCGGCGCGACGAGGGGGTAGATGTTTCCCCACTCCTGTGCCCACATGTTGCCGAGCAGGTGCGCCGGGATCAGACCGTCAGGCGTCACGACCTGCGGGCCGTACTGCTTCACCAGCTGCGCGCGGGTGTACGCGTGGAGCGCGACGTACAGCGGCTTCACCTGCTCCCACAAACGGTCCACTTCCTTCTCGAAGTCGGCGGGCGGCATGTCGTAGTTCGAGCGCCACATCGTGCCGGCATCGGCGAAGCCGAGCTCGCGCGCACCCTTGTTCGAGAGCTCGGCGAAGCGCGCATAACGCGCGCGCATCGGTGCGCCGACGCGGTGCCACCCCTGCCAGGCGTCGAGCAGCGTCGCCGGATCGCGGCTGTCGACGAGCACCTTGCTCAGCGCGGAGATCTGCAGGCAGTCGCCGGCCTTCGTCGCCGTCGGCGCACCGGTAGCGGGGCAGTAGCTGCCCTTGCCGTAATCGGCTTCCATGCTCGTCGTCAGCTTCGTGAGCTCGGCGGCCTCGCCGGGGTTGCCCGGGGGCGGCGCGCTCAACCCGAGACGGAGCAGGGTGAACTTCCGGCGTGTCGCTGCCGGGAGCTTCACCTTGTCGAAGCGGCGCGCGGAAAGGGCGAGCTTCTGCACCGCGACAGCGTAGTTCTTCGACGCCTCTGCGTTCAGCGCCTCGGTGTCGTCGGTGATGTAGGTCGCCGCCAC
>DASSZC010000421.1:0-3668 GCA_035702925.1 Gemmatimonadaceae bacterium
GACGACGCCCTCGCTCTTTCCCTTCGCCGCACGCAGGCGGTAGACCCCCTTCGCCGCCGCCGACGCGGGTGGCAGCGCGAGCGCGGCACGATCGAGCACCGGTTCGGCGGGACGCGTAACGAAGGGCGCGATGACCGCAGGGCGGCGGGCGAGCGCTGCCGCGACGAGGAAGGAGATCTCCTGCGGCTCCCACGGGGTCAGCGTGACCATCGTCCCGGGCGGGAAGTTCTCCTGCAGGAGTTGGAGGGGCTGTGGATCGGCATGCGTCGGGCCGTCCTCCCCGGTGTTGAGCCCCGCGTGCGCGCAGACGAGGAAGAACGGCTTGTAGCTCCCGCCGTCGACCGCGCGAAGCGCCTGGCTGGCGATCGCGTGCAGCCGCGACGCGATGTGCCCGAGCGGCGCCATGAATGCGGCGTACGACGAGCCGGCGCCGCTGTGCGTGCCGAACGTGGCGATCCCCGAGAGCATCGCCGTGATCGCGTCCTCGCAGATCCCGCCGACCGACAGCGTGCGCGACTCCGGGTTCGCGTGCCGATTGTAGAACCCTGACGGGAAGCCCTCGGCGATCTTCCCGACGCTCGTCGAGCCGAGGAGGTCGGCGGCCGCGACGACGAAGGCGCCGTCGGTGATCCGGTTGTAGTGTCCGAGCACGCTGCCTAACGCCTCGCGCAGCGACAGGCGCGTCCCCGGCATGATCGCCACGGCTGGGTTACCACTCTCCAGCGCGGCCGCGGCGGCGGCGAAGCCGCGCGCGAGGTCCGGCGCGCCGGGCCGCGGTGTCCGCGCATGTTCCTCGAGCCGCGTTCTTGACGCGCGCAGCCGCGTCGCGATCGCGTCCACCATCGGACGATGCGTCTCGAGGTAGCGGCGGACGATCTGCAGCGCGTCCCAGTAGCACTGCTCCATGATTCGCGCGTCGGAGCCGCCGCAGCGCTTCGCGTCGCCGTCGCACCGGGGGAATGTCGCGCCCTGCCCCTCGAGCAGCCCTGATACTGCCTGGTGAAATCCGGCCGAGCAGAGTGCGTGACCCGCACCGTGGGACGCGCGGCCTTCGATTCCGTAGCGCCATCCCTTCACGGTGCGATAGACGATCGCGACCGGCTGTCCGTTGTCGAGTCGGGAGGCGAGCCGCTGCGCGGCGCCGATCTGCTGGAAGTCGAAGCCGTCGGGAACGTAGATGACGTTCCAGTCGTGCAGGTACGCGAGCTCCGCGGGCGTCCACTGCACGTAGTCGCCCGGCGTCGCACCGTCGCGACAGACGCGGTTCGAGTCGATCGAGGCCTGGTTCCAGTCGACGTGCAGGACGACGTTGTCGAGCGATGAGGTGCCCGCCGCGGCCAGTGCCTCGGCGACGCGACCGGGTGTCAGCCCGCCCTCGCCCTCGATGACGTGGACGCGAGGCGCATCGGCGCCGAAGGTGTCGGCGGCCCCCCACGCCAGCCCGATCGATGCCGGAAGCCCGACGCCCGACGCGCCGGTGGCCAGCCGCACGAAGGGAGTGGCCGGCGTTGGATGACCGTCGAGCGCCTTCGCGCGATGCTCGCGGAAGAGCGGGGTTGACGTCAGGGGATTGCGGCGGAAGCCGAGCAGGTCCTCGAGGCGCAGCTGCTTCGCTTCGCGCGTGGGGAGCAGCTCGGGCGCGGCGATGCGCGCGACCTCGCTGCGGAGCGCCCACAGCGCGTAGAGCCCGAGCGCCTTGTGCCCGGCCGCGTACGAGATGATGTCCGCGTCGCGGCGGTCGGGGTCGGAGAGGTCGTAGTCCAGCGTCTCGAAGAGGAGCGCCTGGACAAACCTCCCCGACGAGATCGATCCGCCCGGATGTCCCGACTGCGGCACGTAGTTGAACATCGCGGAGCAGAGCGACCGATAGACGAGATCGAATTCCTCGAGGCGCGCGATGGTCTCTGCGTCGAAGACGGGCTCTTCCCCGCGCATCGCCTCGGAGATGTCGACGTAGACACCGCGGCGCGCCCCGAAGGCCAGCGTCTGCGCGGTACCGGTGAGCAGGTCGGCGATCACCACAGGCGTTCCCCCCTGGAGACGAAGTCGCGGAAGCCATCGCGGTCGGCGGCCGCGCGGCGAATCCGCTCGACGCCGCGCTCGAGTTCCTGAAGGCTCGTCGCGATCGAGAGCCGTAGATAGTGCTGTCCGTCGGCGCCGATCCGACCGAAGGAGCGGCGATCGAGCGTCGCGACGTGATGGCGGAAGAGCAGGAACATCTGGAAGAGCGTCGCCGGACTCGTACGCTCACGCTCGGCAGGCGTGAGGCGCCCGTACGCGTCGATCGCGCCGAGCTCCTCGCAAACGCCGGCGATGTTCGGGAAGAGATAGAACGCGCCGCCAGGCGTGTTGCAGGTGATGCCGGGGATCGCGTTGAGCCCCGCGACGACGACGTCGCGCCGCTCCTGGAAGGCGGCGACCATCCGCGCGATGCTCTCGTCGCTCTCCGCGCTCTCGAGCGCCGCTTTCGCGCCCATCTGGCTGTACGCGGAGACGCAGGAGAAGTAGTTGATGTTCAGGTTCTTGAAGACCGTCGCTTCCTCGGCGGTCGGGAGCACCGCCCAGCCGACGCGTCCCCCCGTCCACGCGTACGACTTCGAGACGCCGCCGACGATGATCGTGCGCTCCGCCATGCCGGGGAGCGAGGCGATCGAGAAGTGACGGTTTCCGTCGAAGAGGATGTCCTCGTAGACTTCGTCCGAGTACACGCGCACGTTAGGCGGAGCATCGCGGCGAATGACGTCGGCGATGCTCTCGAGCTGCGCGGGTGTCGCCACGCCACCCGTCGGATTCGATGGGAAGTTCAGGATGATGAGCCGCGTGCGCGCGCTGATGAGCGGCGCGAGATCTCGCCCGCTGAAGCTGAAGCCCGCCTCCTCGCGCAGGTGCAGGGGCACCGGTCGCGCATCGAGGTAGCCGGTGAACGATTCATAGATCGGGAAGCCCGGACTCGGATAGACCACCTCGTCGCCCGCGTCGCAGTATGTCTGCTGCGAGAAGCCGATCGGCGGTTTCGCCCCGGGGAAGACGACGACGCGATCCGGCGTCACGGTGATGCCGCGCTTCGCGCTCGTGCGAGCTGCGATCGCCTCGCGCAGCGGGAGGATCCCCTGCGGATCGACGTAGTGCGTCATGTCGGCGTCGATCGCCCGCTTCACCTCGTCGGCGATGTGCTTCGGAAGCGCGAAGTCGGGCTCGCCGAGGTTGCACTTGGTCACCGCGTATCCCGCGCTCTCCACCTCGCGGATGTACGGGCCGATCTTGAACGCGTTCTCGGTGCCGAGTCGTCGGGTGCGCGCGGAGAAGTGCGCGTCGGGCGCGAGTGACGTACGAGTAGGCGCGACGACGGGCGTCGACGGAGCGAGTGCGGGGGCGACGGTCATTTGGATGGGGGATCGGCTGCGTGAGCGGTTACCCGATGTCCCGCGACGATAACGGCCAAGGTTCCGGAGCGCATCGGGCGGAACCCCGACTGCCGTGTCGGAGGATGCCGGGCATCGCGGGGGGACGGGGCGTGTGACATGAAACAGCTCCGGGAGGAAGCCCCGAGGCTCCGCGCCCTGACTGCCCGCCTTGGCACGCGGCCTGGCGCAAGCGCGGGCCGGATTCGCGCCCAGTCGAGGCGACAATGCGCGCATCACGCGCCGCATACGAGAAGGGGGGGGGGG
>DASSZC010000113.1:0-2245 GCA_035702925.1 Gemmatimonadaceae bacterium
GCCATCGAGCCGGCGCCGCCGGTCATGCTGAAGCCGGGAGCGATCCCTTCGTGCCAGCCGCGGCCGGCCCGGACGTGGAGGGTGCCGCCGACCATGCACTGCTCGAGGATGGCGACGCACTCCGTGCCTAACGTCGCGGCGACGAGCGACGATGCCTCGTCGAAGATCTCCTGCAGCGACGATGGCGTGAGGGCGCGGATGCCGAGCGCGGCGACCGCGGCCTGCTGGCGCGCCCGGGCGTCGAGCTCCACTTCGGCTGCCTTGCGCGCGGTGACGTCGACCATCACCCCGCGCAGCGCGCCGACCTCCCCGGCGTCGCGCCCCATCACCGACGAGGCATGGTCGCGCACCCAGACGACGCGGCCGTCGGCGGCGAGCAGGCGATACTCGAGGGCACGATGGCGTCCCCCGCGCGCGGCGGCGCGGCGGAACTCGCGTACCGCCTGACGGTCGTCGGGGTGAACGAGCGTGTCCCACAGATTCGGCTCGTCGGTCCAGCGTGAGGCGGGGATCCCGAGCAGCGCGGCGGCGTGGCCGCTGACATAGGTGTAGGCGAGGGAGACCGGATCGGCCTCCCACACAGTCGCGTCGAGTCCCTCGACGAGCGCGTTGAGGCGATGCTGCTGCGACAGGAGGATGTCGCGGTGCGCGCTCACCTCCTCTGCCTGCTCCGCCTCGCGGGAGAGCGACGACCGCAGCTCGATCTCGGAGACGGCGGACGCGGCGAGCGTCTCGAGCAGCTCGAGCTCTTCGGCCGTCCACTCGCGCCGCTCTCGGTCGAGGACGCAGAAGCTGCCGAGGACGTGGCCGGTCGCGGTGCGGAGGGGGATGCCGGCGTAGCCCGCGATCCCGAACGAGCGCACCATCGTGTCGTCGCGGAACAGCGGATGCTCGGCGATGTCGGTGACGATCAACGGGTCACCGGTGGCGACGACGTGCTTGCAGATCGAGTAGGTGAGCGGAGTCTGCCGGCGCTCGGTCAGCGAATCGGGGAGGCCGACGCAGCTGAGGAAGTACTGGCGGTCCTCCTCGATCAGGGTGACCAGGGAGATCGGTGCTTCGAGCAGGCGGCTCGCGATGCGGGTGAGCCGGTCGAATGCGGGCTCGGGCGGGGCGTCGAGCAGGCGCGTGCGGCGCAGCAGGGATAGCCGCTCCGGATCGCCGATCGCGGCCGTCGTTGTGGGGTCGTCGCTCACTCAGTGTTTCCTCTGCCGCATGGACGATCGAGCGCCGCCGGTGTGACCGGGTCTTTTCGGGCGGCATGGGGTATGCCCGTAGTACGACAGGACCTGATCAGGGATGAGTGGAATGAGACTCCAGACTGCCGGATTGTTGCTCGCGTTCGCCGCCGCGCCGATGGCCAGCGCGGGGGCGCAGTTCACGACGGTCGTCGCGCCGCCGCCGGCGCAGAAGCAGGCGATCGCGGTGGCGGAGGCGAGAGCGGCGGCCCCGCGTGATACAGCTCACCGTGCGACGCTGCAGGCGATGTCGGCCTGGGTCGATTCGGTCGCTGGAACGCCGGCCCCCGCGGTCGTCACGGACAGCGCGGCGGGCGACGTCGTCGTGTCGAGCGACAGCGCCGTAGTGCCGAGCCCCCGCAACGAGGGCGCGGGAACGACGCGCTTCGCCGATGGTGCGCGCGCGCCGGACACGGCGTCCCCGCTGCCAATGATCCTCGTCGCTGGACTCGGTGCCCTGCTGGTCGGTGGGTGGCTCATCGTGACTGGGCGCCAGCCGGCGACCGCACCGGTAGAGCCGCGCCGCCGTGCGCCGTAAGACAGCAGCGGGGATAGCGCTCGTCGTCGCCGGCGCGGGGCTCGTCGCCTGGGCCGGCAACGCGTATGCGCGCGGCTGGCTGGCGCAGGAGCGGGCACGGAGCGAGTGGGAGCAGCGCCTCGCCCGCTCGGAGGTAGCGCGCGGGCGTGCGCTCGCTGCCGGTTCCGCGCGCGGCGAGTCGGCCGAGGGTGCGCCGGTCGCCCGTCTCGTCATCGCGAAGATCGCGCTCGACGACATCGTCCTCGAGGGGGTGACCCCAGCGGCGCTGAACGGCGGCCCCGGTCATCTTCCCGGCTCCGCCCTCCCCGGCGACGACGGCAACGCCGTCATCTCCGCTCATCGCGATCGCCATTTCAAGCGGCTCGGCGAGCTATCGATTGGGGACACCATCAGCACACAAACGCTCACTGACAGCGTCAGCTGGCGGATAGTGTCGAGGCGAGTAGTCAACCGTGAGGCGCCGGCGATT
>DASSZC010000380.1:0-2790 GCA_035702925.1 Gemmatimonadaceae bacterium
CCCTGCCTGACCGCCGCGTCCTCGCCGCCGCCGGCCTGCTCGCGCTCCTGACGTCAGGCGCAGGTCGTGCGCTCGGTGCGCAGGAGCCGGCACCGGCGGATCGCAGCGCAATCCTCTCGGCGATCGCGACCTGGATCGCGCTCGACGTCACCCCGGGACGCGAGGCGCTCGTCGCGCCACAGATGAAGGCGCTCGGCTTCCAGCCCGCGCCGCTCGACGGCTACGTGATCAGGCGCGGCAGGGGGACACCGCGCCGCGTCGTCGCCTGCGCCCTCGACGAGACGGGGTACGTCGTCAGCGGCATCACCGACGACGGGTTCCTTCGCCTCCACGGCAGCGGGAACACCCGTCACTCCGCGCTCTGGGACCAGTTCCACGAGGGGCAGCGCATCCGCGTCCGCACGGCGCGCGGGGTGGTGCCGGGGGTGATCGCGGTGCGCAGCACCCATCTCTGGCGCGGCCGCGCGGCGGAATCGGCGCTTGCGTCGGTGGAGAACTTCTACGTCGACGTCGGGGCGCGCTCGGCAGCTGAAGCTACGACGCTCGGTATCGCGCTGCTCGATCCCGTCGCGCGCGAGCAGGATGGCTGGCGCTACGCCGACATGGTCGCCGGCCCCGGCGCCGCGTCGCGCGCTGGTTGCGCGGCGGTCGCCGCCGCATCGCGGCTGACTCCAGCGCGCGGCGAGACGATCTTCCTTCTCTCGGCGCAGGGGAGCTTCGAGTTCAGCGGGCTCGCCGCCGCGCTGGCGAGCATCGGCCCGGTGGACTCGCTCGTCGTCGTCGACCCGTCGCTCGCCCGCGCCGACAGCGGTGAAGCAGGGGTCCAGATCTCGCGGCGCACCCCGACGGCCGATGAGCTTCCACTCTCGCCGCGGCTGCGCGTCGGCGCGACGACGGCGATCGGGGTGCGGACGAGCTTCCGTGGATCGCTCGTCGAAAGCCTCGCCGCCGACGACGCGGAGGAGCTGTTCAACGAGGTCGCCCGCGCGGCGGGGGTGCGCACCAATCCCACCGCGGTGGCGATGCCGACGGCCCCGCCGGGGACGTCCGCGGTGCGCGGCGATTCGCTGGCCGGGGTCGGCGCCCTGCTCGCGACGCTCACGAACACTTACGGCGTATCCGAGCACGAGGCTCCGGTGCGGGCGGCGGTGCTGCGCGCCCTTCCCGCGTGGGCGCGGGAGCGGGCGAAGGTGGACAGCATCGGCGACATCGTGCTCGCCCTCGGGCCGGCGCGCGACACCGTGATGTTCATCGCACACCTCGACGAGATCGGCTTCGAGATCACGAAGATCGCGCCGGATGGTACACTCTCCCTGCGGACGCGCGGCGGATTCTTCCGCTCGCTCTGGGAGGGGCAGCCCGCCCTGCTCCACTTCGATCCGCCGCGGCAGCCGGCCACCGGGTGCGGGTTGCGCTTCGTCGCCGGAGATGTGCCGCGGTCGGCGGCCGGGGTCTTCGTCCCGCGGGCGGCGACGACGACGAAGCAGCCGACCGAGGTGACGGCGTGGATGGGGGTGGACTCGGTCGCCCTCGCCGCCTGCGGCGTCACCACCGGGATGAGCGTCACCGGGGTAAAGCACGCGACCCCGCTCGCCGGCACGCGGTTCAGCGCCCGGTCGATCGACGATCGCGCCGGCTGCACCGCGCTCATCCTCGCGGTGCGCGCCCTCAACGAGAAGGCGCTCGACCACGCGGTGCTCTTCGTCTGGTCGGTCCAGGAGGAGACAGCGTTAGGCGGGGCCGCCTTCACCGCGGCGCGACTCGGGACCACCATCAAGCGGGTGCACGCGGTCGACACCTTCGTCTCGGCCGATTCCCCGCTCGAGAGCACGCGGTTCGCCGTCGCGCCGATCGGGGGCGGACCGGTCGTCCGCGCGCTCGACAACTCGAGCGCGACGCCGGCACGGGAGGTCGACCGGGTGGTGGCGATCGCGAAGGCGAGGCGCATCCCCCTGCAGGTCGGGACGACCAACGGCGGCAACGACGGCTCCGAGCTCGCCCGGTTCGGCGCGGTCGACGTCCCGATCGCGTGGCCGCTGCGCTACAGCCACTCCCCGGCGGAGGTGATCGACCTCCGCGACGTCGCGGCGCTGGCGCGGCTCGTCGGCGCACTCGCCGAGTCGCGTTAGGCCTGACGCTGTTCCACCGGACCGCCATTCCCATTCCCGCCTCACCGAATGCGAGCACTTCTTTCCGTTTCCGATAAATCCGGCCTCGTCGACTTCGCCCGCGGGCTCGCCGAGCTCGGCTGGGAGCTGATCTCCACCGGGGGCACGGCGCGGGCGATCCGCGACGCGAAGATCCCGGTGCGCGACGTCAGCGAGGTCACCGGCTTTCCCGAGATGATGGACGGGCGTGTCAAGACGCTGCACCCGAAGGTGCACGGCGGACTGCTCGCGCGGCGCGACCTCCCCGAGCACGTGGCCGCGATGCGCGAGCACGCGATCGAGCCGATCGACCTCGTCGTCGTGAACCTCTACCCCTTCCGCGAGACCGCGGCGAAGCCCGGTGTGTCGCCGGAGGAAGTCGTCGAGAACATCGACATCGGCGGGCCCTCGATGCTCCGCTCGGCGGCGAAGAACTTCGCCTCGGTGACGGTGGTGGTCGATCCCGCGGATTACGCGCGCGTGCTCGGCGCGTTGCGCGCGCCCGGGGAGAAGCAGGACGCAGCCGGAGCGCTGGCGATGCGGCGCGACCTGGCGGAGAAGGCGTACGCGCACACCGCAGCATACGATGCGGCGATCGCCGGGTGGTTCGCGGCGCAGCGCGGTGACCAGTTCCCGAGCGAGA
>DASSZC010000464.1:0-2649 GCA_035702925.1 Gemmatimonadaceae bacterium
GCATCGCCGCTCGGCGGAGGGCGGCGTAGCGATCGGTCTCCTTTCCGGTGCCGATCAGGAGCACCCGCTGTGGGCCGCGATTACCCCCGGCGAGGTGCAGCGATTCATCACGCCCTCCGCGGAAGTCCCGCCGCGAGAGCGTGCGGCCGAGTGCCCCGCCGAGCGCGCCGTCGAGCGCGGTGAGGTCCTCGCCGACGGTGGCGCCGGGGGGAAGTGCGACGATGCGTAGCGGTGTCTCGACCGCGCCGGGATCGGCGCGGCGGACGGACAGGGTCAGTGGCATCGGCGGGGCGTGCGTGGGAGGCGGCGCGCGTCAGGCGCGCATGCCGGCGATGATCTGGTCGCCGAATGCGGAGGTGGAGATCTCGCTGGCGCCGGGCATCTGGCGGGCGAGGTCGTAGGTGACCTTCTTCGACTTGATCGCGCTCTCGAGCCCACGCACGATCAGCGCGCCGGCCTCGGTCCACCCCATGTACTCGAGCATCATCACCCCGGAGAGGATGACGCTTCCCGGGTTGATCTTGTCGAGTCCCGCGTACTTCGGCGCGGTGCCGTGCGTCGCCTCGAACACCGCGACGCCGTCGCCGACGTTGCCGCCGGGGGCGATGCCGAGGCCGCCGACCTGCGCCGCCGCGGCGTCGGAGAGGTAGTCACCGTTCAGGTTCGGGGTCGCGATCACCGCGTACTCGTCGGGACGGAGCAGCAGCTGCTGGAACATCGCGTCAGCGATCACGTCCTTGACGACGGCGCCATCAGGCAGCTTGCACCAGGGTCCCTTGTCGATCTCCGTCGCGCCGTACTTCTGCTTCGCGACCTCGTAGCCCCAGTCGCGGAAGGCGCCCTCGGTGAACTTCATGATGTTGCCCTTGTGCACGAGCGTCAGCGAAGAGCGCTTGTTCTTCACCGTGTAGTCGAGCGCCATGTCGACGAGCCGCTTCGAGCCGAACTCGGACATCGGCTTGATGCCTAACGCCGAGCCTTCGCGGATCTCCTTCTTCAGCTCGCGGCCGATGAAGTCGCGCAGCTTGTTCGCTTCCGGGCTCCCCGCCTTGAACTCGATCCCGGCGTAGACGTCCTCGGTGTTCTCGCGGAAGATCACGACGTTGACCTTCCCCGGATCCTTCACCGGGGCGCCGACCCCCTCGAACCAGCGCACCGGGCGGATGCACGCGTACAGGTCGAGCACCTGGCGGAGCGTGACGTTCAGCGATCGGATGCCGCCCCCGACCGGGGTCGTCAGCGGTCCCTTGATCGAGACGCGGAACTCGGCGCAGGCATCGACGCTCTCCTGCGGCAGCCAGTCGTTGAACTGCTTGAACGACTTCTCACCGGCGAAGATCTCCATCCACTGGATCTTCCGCTCGCCGCCGTAGGCCTTCTCGACCGCCGCGTCGAAGACGCGAACCGACGCTCGCCAGATGTCCGGCCCGGTGCCGTCTCCCTCGATGTACGGGATGATCGGCTTGTTCGGCACCTTCAGCTTGTTGCCGCTGAACTCGATGCGCTCACCTGCGGACGGGACCTTCGCGAACTTGTAGCTCGCCATGAGACGTGGTGGTCGGAAGTGCGGGGCGGGCCTCGACGGGGGCGGCCATGCGGCGCCGGAGCAATCGTGGCGTGGGGCGGAAAGCTATTTACCCCGCAGGGGAGCGGCAAGCGACCGGACGGGCAAGTCGCCGCCAATCGTTCGCCAGCCTGGCTGGCGTGCCGCCTGACGATGACGCTGGGGCGCTCAGCGCGCGCCGCCGCGCTCCATCCAGCGTTCGGTCGCGTCGAGGACCGCGAGCGCGGCCGCGGTCTCCACGCCGTCCCGCACCTCGCAGCTCCCGGAGAGGATCGTCGTCTCGCGCCCGCTCCGGCCGCTGACGACGACGAAGGCGAACTCACGATCGGCGGCGGCGACGACCATGCACGATTCGAAGGCGAGGGTCACGCCGTCGCTGAGGAGCGCCGACAGCGCGCGGACCGCCGCGGTCGCGGCGAGCTCACCGCGCGCGCGCGCCGTCTCCACCCCGGACGCTTCCCCGGTGTGCGTGTCGGCCCCGGCGCGCAGGGTCACGGTGCAGGCGAGACCCGCGCTCCGCGAGCGCCGCACTTCGACGTCCTCGAAGTAGATCCCGCGCCCCGGCGCGGGTGCGGCGGTGATCACCGTCGCGGGTTGCGCGGGCGCCGGTGCTGGCGCGGGAGCCGGCGCCGGGTTGCGCGCCGCCTCGGCGACGCGCGCGGTCGCGCTCTGCGCGACCGAGATCGCGCGATGGTCGAGGCGAACTCCGAAGCGCGCGAGCAGCGCGCTCTCGACGTTGCGCACGATCTGCTTTGGCCCGAGGTCGGTCGTGGCGAGGATGTGCACGTCGCGAACGACGCCGTCAGCGTCACGCAGCACCTTCGCCGACGCGATTGCCGGGAGGGTCCGGAGCAGCGACTCGGCCTCGTCGACCGACCAGGAGGGGCTCGTGTTTTCCGGAGAGTTGTCCTTCGGAGCGGCCGGGCCGGTCCGCGGTGGAGTCGCCGGAGCGGTCACGCGCGCTCTGCGCCCGGGTGGACGCCCTCAGCCGCGGGCACACGACCAGCCGACCGGCGAGACGCCATCGCCTCGCGCGTCGGGCGCGCCGTGATCTGACTCCGGCTCGCGCCGGCGTCGGTGCGTCT
>DASSZC010000100.1:0-6876 GCA_035702925.1 Gemmatimonadaceae bacterium
GCCGGGCTGAACACCGATGGCTCCAGTCGGTCGCTCTCGCGAAGCCCGGCGGGAAGCGGCTCCCCGGCGAGCGTCCCGGCCCGCTTGTACTCCGCCCAGGCCGAGCCTGTAATGTAACCGCGCATCACGCATTCCACCGGGAAGGGGGTGGTCCGGACGCAGAGCATGGCCCGGCCGGCGAGGAGGGCGCGGTGCGGGGCCAGCGTGGGGACCGCCTTCACGATCCCGGCGGTGTCCGCCGTGATCATGTGGTGCGCGATCCCGTCCTCAAGGTGGCGCAGCCACCAGGCGGTGAGCTGGGTGAGCACCGCGCCCTTCGACGGCACCGCCTCCCCCATCACCACGTCGAAGGCGCTCACCCGGTCGGTCGCGACGAGGAGCACGCGGTCCTCGCCGACGGCGTAGACGTCGCGCACCTTGCCGGTGCGGATGCGCGGGAGGGGGAGGGCCGTCGTCGCGACGGTCCCGCCGTGCGGCGTCATACTCGGGGCTCCTCGCGCTCGGCGGTCAGCGTCTGTGGCCGTGCCAGTACCGGCTCCACGTGCTCGGCGAGAAACTCGTCGACCTGCTGCGGCGCGCGGCCGATGAATCGCGCTGGATCGAGCGCGGTGTGCAGGTCGTCCATCGGCAGGCCGAACTCGGGATCGGCGGCGAGGCGGGCGAGCATGTCGTTGTCGCGGCCAAGGTCCTTCACCGCGCGGGCAGCCTCGATGCTGTGGCGACGGATCACCTCGTGTACCGTCTGCCGGTTTCCGCCGGCTTTCACCGCGCGGACGATCAGCTCCTCGGTCGCCATGAAGGGAAGCTCGTCGTTGATGCGCCGGCGGATCCGCGCCGGGTGGACCTCGAGCCCCGATGCGACGTTCTGCATCAGCACGAGGATGGCGTCGGTCGCGAGGAAGGACTCCGGGATCACCAGCCGCCGGTTGGCGCTGTCATCGAGCGTCCGCTCGAAGTACTGCACGCTGTGGGTGTGGTTCGGGCTCGCCTCGAGCTCGACGACGAAGCGCGCGAGGGAGTTGATGCGCTCGGCCCGCATCGGGTTCCGCTTGTAGGCCATCGCCGAGGAGCCGATCTGCTCCTTCTCGAACGGCTCCTCGATCTCGCCGAACGCCTGCAGCATCCGCAGGTCCGAGGCGAACTTCGCCGCGCTCGCCGCGGCTCCGGCGACCGCGCCGAGGATCTGCGCGTCGAGCTTTCGCGTGTACGTCTGCCCGGTGACGCCGAGCGAGCGCGCGAAATCCATCTTCGTGGTCACGAGGCGGTCGAGGGTGCGCACCTTCTCGTGGTCGCCGGCGAAGATCTCGAGGAAGCTCGCCTGGGTTCCCGTCGTTCCCTTCACGCCGCGGAAGGGGAGCGTCGCGATGCGGTGGTCGATGTCGGCGAGGTCGAGCAGGAGGTCCTGCATCCACAGTGTCGCCCGCTTGCCGACCGTCGTCAGCTGCGCCGACTGGAGGTGCGTGTAGCCTAACGTCGGCTCGGCGCGCCACTCCCGCGCGAACGACGCGAGCGCGGCGATGATGGCGACGATCTTCCCGCGGAGGAGGTCGAGGCCGCGCCGGGCGAGGATGAGGTCCGCGTTGTCGGTGACGAACGCGCTCGTCGCCCCGAGATGGATGAACGGCCCCGCCGCCGGCGCGACGTCGGCGAAGGCGTGGACGTGCGCCATGACGTCGTGACGGAAGCGCTTCTCGTACGCGGCGACCGCGGTGAAGTCGATGTCGTCGAGGTGCGCGCGCATCTGCGCGATTGCCTCGTCGGGGATCGCGACGCCGAGCTCCTTCTCGGATTCGGCGAGGGCGAGCCAGAGGCGCCGCCAGAGTCCATGGCGCGTCTGCGGGGACCAGAGGCGCAGCATCGCCTTCGATGCATAACGCTCGGCCAGGGGTGAGCTGTACCGCTCGGCGTCGGTCATCGCAGCTGGAAGTCGGTGGAATAGACGCGGCCGCCGCGCTCGAAGAAGAGCTGGATCGGGCCGCGTCCGCCGTAGTAGTCGATCGCCTTCGCCGCTTCGTCCGCGGAGCTGATCGGCGTGCGGTTGATCTGGACGATCACGTCGCCCGACTGCAGCCCGATCTCGTTGGTGATGCGATCGGTCGTGCGGTAGATGACCGCGCCTCGCGGGCTGCGAACACCGCGCTCGGCGCGAATCGCCGGCGTCAGTGTGACGAGCTCCATCTCGCGCAGCACCTGCACCTTCTCGGCGCTGACTTCCGGCATGTCGGCGACGGTGACATTGACCGTCTGCTGGCTGCTGCCGCGCATCAGCTTGAGCGGCACGCTTTCCCCGACGCGGAGGTCGAGGAGCTCGGCCTCCCAGTCGAAGGGGCTGCGCAGGGTGCGAGTGCCGGCGGCGACGATGACGTCACCGGGGCGCAGTCCCGCGCGCGCCGCCGGGGAGCCGGGGACGACGTTGGCGACGACGACGCCGGAGTTGATCACAGCCCGCGGGTTGTCCCCGCTCGGGAGCTGCAGCTTGACGCCGATCCATGGGCGGCGCACGGCGCCGTGGGCGAGCAGGTCGTCGGCGACGCGGCGGGCCCGGTTGATCGGGATCGCGAAGCCAAGCCCGATCGAGCCCCCGCTCGGCGAGTAGATCGAGCTGTTGACCCCGACGACCTCGCCTAACGCATTGAGGAGTGGCCCCCCCGAGTTGCCGGGGTTGATCGCGGCATCGGTCTGCACCATGTCGACGTACATCCCGCCCCCTTCGCTGGCCCCGACCAGGTTGCGGCCGGTGCCGCTGATCACGCCGGCGGTGACGCTCGGCTCGCTGTTGCCGAGGAGGAAGCCGTAGGGGTTGCCGATGGCGATCGCCCACTCGCCGATCAGCAGGTTGTCGGAGTTGCCTAACGGCGCGACGGGGAGCCCGCGCTTCTCGATCTTCAGCACGGCGAGGTCGTTGGCCTCGTCGACGCCGACGATCTGCGCCGGGTACGTCGTGCCATCGCGGAGGGCGACGGAGACGCGCGTCGCGCCGGCGACGACATGCGCGTTGGTGACGATGACTCCGTCCTGCCTGACGATGAAGCCGGAGCCGAGCCCCGGGGTGATCCGCTGCCCCGACTGTCCGCCGAAGAACGCCTCGAAGGGATCGGCGGCGACGCGCTGCAGGATCTCGGTCTGGACGGTGACCACCGCGGGGGCGACGCGGGCGACCGCCTGCGTGATCGCCGTCCGGCGCGAAGCGTCGATCGTCGTGCTGGCCGCCGGCGCCGGGAGGGTGCCGGTCGGGCGCGCGGTGTCCTGGGCGCCGCTCGGATTGGAGGTCGCGTCGCAGGCCGCGAGGCTGACGAGAAGCGCGGCGCGCAGTGCGCGACGCGGCGATTGGCGTGGAAAGGTGATCATGTCAGTGCCCGCGTCCGCGGCTGTCGCGCCAGCTCGGCGAGGAACTGGTCGACGCCGCGGTCGGTGAGTGGATGGACGAGAAAGGCACGCAGCGTCTCCGGGGTGACCGAGACGGCGTGGGCGCCGGCGAGCGCGCATTCGGCGAACCGCGCCGCCGTCGCCGCGCCGGCGGCGAGGATGTCGCAGGGCGTGGCATCGGCGTCGAACACCGACCGGATCTCGCGCACCACGTTGACCCCGTGATCGCCCATCACCTCGAGCTGCTCGAGCGAGGTGCTGACGATCCGAGCCCCGGCCTTGGCGGCGAGCAACGCTTGCGCGGCGTTGAAGACGAGGTCCGCGGCGACGCGAATCCCCTCGACCGAGAGCCGGCGGATCGCGACGATCGCGTCCTCGACGAGGGGGACCTGGATGATGAGGTCTTCCGACAGCTTGGCCAGCTCGCGTCCCTGCGTATAGATGTCGTGCGCATTGACGGCGCCGACGCTGGCGCAGACGGGGAGGCGCGTCGACGAAACCAGCTCGTCGAGCATCTCGCGCGGCTCGACGCGCGGGGTACGCCCGAGCATCGCCGGGGTAGTGACGACGCCGTCGATGAGGCCATTCGACTCGGCCCAGCGAACCTCCTCCGGCGACGTCGTCAGGAGAAAGATCTTCATGGGGTCAGGTAGAGCGCCGCCGGATACTCGACGCGGTCGAGGAAGAGTGCGTGTGCCGGGGCGGGGGGCGAGACCGCGCGATTGTCGGTGGCGGCGAGCAGCGCGCCTAACGACGCGGGGTGGCGGCGGCCGCGTGCGATCTCGAGCATCGTCCCGACGATGAAGCGCACCATGTGATGGAGGAAGCGGTTGGCCTCGATCTCGAACGCGAGTCCCCCTGGCCGGTCGACCCACCGCGCGAGCCGTACCACGCAGCGATGATCGTCCGTCTCCGGCGCCGTGCCCTGGACCGCGAAGCCGCGGAAACAGTGCTCGCCGGCGATCGCGCGTGCCGCCTCGTCGAGGAGTGCACGGTCGAGCGGATGCCGCTCGACGAGCTCGCGCGTACGCCGGAAGGGTGACGCCGCCTCCTCGTCGGTTCCGACGACGTAGGTGTAGCGGCGCGCGACCGCACTGTACCGCGCGTGAAACTCCGGGTGCATCTCGTACGCCGCCGCGATCCAGACGTCGGGCGGGAGCGTCGCGTTGAGCGCTCGCCGGATCGCCTGCGGCGTCCACTTCGGGGCCAGCCGCACCCCCGCCGCCTGACCGCGGGCGTGCACCCCCGCATCCGTCCGCCCCGCGCCGGTCACCGGGACCGGCGTCGCGCAGACCCGGGCGAGCGTCTCCTCGACCACGGCCTGGACGGTTCGCTCGGTCCGCTGCCGCTGCCACCCGGCGAAGGCGCCGCCGTCATAGTGCAGAACCAGCTGGACCGTGCGTGCCTCCATCGCGAGGGAAGTTACCCGGGCGGCACATCAAGTCAAGCGAAGCGCGTGTCGGCACCAAGGTGCCAAGCGATTGACTTCGCAGGAGCTACGCCTCATCATTTCGCCTCCCTTGACCCGTCCGTCCCCGCGCTCGCGACGTTGCCGCAACGACCGAGCACGCGTCCCTCTTGGATGCCTCCACGCACCCTCGCTTCACTCGCGCACGCCCTGAGCGTCGCGCCCGATCTCGACGGCGCCCTGGTCGCGCTGGGTGAGGGGCTCGCCGAGGTCGATCGCGCATCGAACGTCGCGCTGCTGCGCTACGACGGACGCCGCGAGATGCTGAGCGATCGCCTGACCCCGGCTGGCGGCACGGTCGAGCGGAGCGCGGTCGAGACGACCTTCGATCACCTGCCAGCGTCGACCCGCCTGACGGTCGCCTCCGGGGGACAGTTCGTCGACCTCGGCGAGCAGTCCGACGAATACGCGCGGCTGTTCCGCCTGCGCGCGCAGTCCGAGGGTGGGTGGCTGTCCCTTCGGGGGATTCGCGCCGATGGCCACCTCGCCGCGGTGATCGCCCTCTACGAGCCGAAGAAGATCTTCGGGACGCGCGCCTCCGAGCGGTTCGCTCCCTCGGTCGCGCTCTTCGAGCTCGCATTCGCCCGCTTCGCCGAACGTGAGGCGCGCGAGGAAGCGGTGAAGACTCTCGAGGAAGTCACCCAGCGCGTGCATGGCGACTATGTGCGCAAGCTCGGGGGCCTCGAGCAGCAGCTGAAGCAGGCGCAGGGCAACGGGGGCGGCGACCCGGCGCGGGTCGTCGCCCTCGAGGGGGAGATCGCCCGTGCCAGCGAGGAGGCTCGCAAGTCGGCGCGGCGCGCGCAGGCGGTCGAGCAACAGGTGCTCGCCGCGGTCGAGCAGCTCGAGAAGGCACACGTCGAGCTCCACCGCCGCAGCGAGTCGCTCCGCCAGAAGACACGCACGATCTACCTCATCGACCGTGTCCTCACCCTCGACGCGGCGACCGAGGATCCGCAGGAGCTGGTGGACAGCCTGCTCGCCCTCGTCGGCGACGACATGCAGGCCGCCCGCTGCTCGCTGATGCTCGTCGCCCCCGACGGGGAGAACCTCTACCTCGCCGCGGCGCGCGGGATCGCGCCTAACGTCGCGGTGACGTCGCGGGTGAGGATCGGCGATGGGGTGTCGGGGAAGGTCGCCCAGTCCCGCGAGCCGCTCCTCGTCATGGACGTCGCCGATGCCCAGACGCACCCGCTCCTTCGCGACCAGTACTTCACGACGGGGTCGTTCATCAGCTTTCCCCTCGTCTACCACGACCAGCTGGTCGGCGTCGTGAACCTGACGAACCGCGCCCAGCGCGGCGTCTTCGTCGACGAGGATGTCGAGCGCGTCCGGCTGCTCGCCCTCGTCATCTCGCTCGTCGCGACCCGGGCCCGCCTCGGCGACCGGCTGCTGCACGCCTTCGCCGCCGCGCGTTAGGCAGTGTCGATCGAGCCCCTGCGGGAGGCGCTCCGGGCGCTGGCCGGCCACGAGACGCTGACCGCCGAGCAGGCTCGGCGCGCCTTCGACGTGGTGATGAGCGGGGAGGCGACCGCTGCCCAGGTGGCCGCGCTGCTCATGGCGCTCCGGGTCAAGGGCGAGACCGCCGACGAGGTAGCGGGCGCCGCCCACGCCCTCCGCGACGCGATGCTCCGCCTCCCCTGCGAGCGCCCCGACCAGCTGGTGGACACCTGCGGCACCGGTGGCGGCACGGTCCAGACCTTCAACATCTCGACCGCCGCCGCCCTCGTCGCCGCCGGCGCCGGGGCCCGCGTCGCCAAGCACGGCAACCGCTCGTTCACCAGCCGGAGCGGGAGCGCCGATGTCCTCGAAGCGTTAGGCGTGGCGATCGACACCCCGGTCGAGGCGATGGCCCGAGTCCTCGCCGAGGCCGGCATCGTCTTCATGTACGCGCCGCTGATGCACCCGGCGATGCGCCACGTCGGCCCGGTGCGCCGCGAGCTCGCGCTCCCGACGGTGATGAACATCGTCGGCCCGCTCGCCAACCCGGCACTGGCCGGCCGGCAGGTGGTCGGCGTCTCCGAGCGGCGACGCCTGCCGCTGAT
>DASSZC010000518.1:0-5910 GCA_035702925.1 Gemmatimonadaceae bacterium
GACGCTGAACGACTTGAGCGCCGCGTCGCCCTCGTCGACGTAGGTATAGCTGGCCGAGGAGAAGTCGCAGCTGTGGATGTTGGTCCTGCCTAACGTGTAGGCAATCCCCTTCGCCGGGTGATAGTACGCATCCATGAGCTCGCGCTGCTTGTCGGCCGGGAGCTTGGCGTAGGTCTCGGCCGAGGCGTCGGTGAGCGCGCCGCCGATGCCGAGGATCGTCTGCGCCCGCTTCGCGGGATCGACGAAGACGCACACCTGCGTCTCGAGGGGCTGCCCCATGTGCTTCAGCGTCACCGTGTCGGTCGCTGCGAGGCGGTGCTCGGTCTGGTCGGCCGTCGTGTAGACGGTGACCGTGCTCCCCGCGACGTCCTCGCTGCGCGCGGGAGGCTCGATCCCTTCGCCCGGCTCAGGCGCGCCGTCGGGGAGCGCGGGCAGGCGGTCGAGGTGCGCGAGCGCGGCTGCCGAAGCCGACGCGACGAGGAAACCGCGGCGATCGATGGTCATGGTCAGCGGGAGTTGAGAGACAAATGCTCCAGAGGCTGAGGAATAGTTGCGCGCGCGCGAGGGATCTGTAAAGCAGGGGATGCCGGGGTTGGGGAGCCCGATTGCCATCGGAGCGATCCGTGAAATCCGTTTGATCCGTGTAATCGCAGTTGAACCGTTGATGTCGGCACTGAATCGATCCCACGCCCCGGGGATCAACGCCCGATCATGGGGCATGGCACTCGACGAGTTGAAACATGAACGGCTGACGCACTCGGTCATCGGTGCGTTCTTCGAGGTCTACAACACCCTCGGCGCCGGCTTTCTCGAGCAGATCTACCTCAGCGCACTGACATGGGAGCTACGCGAGCGAGGGCACGTCGTCGATCGCGAGGTGCAGGTGCGGGTACGCTACAAGGGGGTAGAGATCGGGTGGCACCGGCTCGACATGATCGTCGACCGCATACTGGTCGTGGAAGTGAAGTCCACCACCGACCTCCACGCGAGCGCGCGACGGCAGCTGCGAAACTACCTGTGTGCGACGCGGTTCGAGCTGGGGTTGCTGCTGCACTTCGGGGAGACGGCGAAGTTCTATCGGCTGAACGGGGCGCCGTCGGAGGGGGCGCCTAACGGGTGAGGGGTGAGGTTCTAGCGCCTGCTCGGCAAATTCTCGGGGGGAGTCTTAACGGTTTGAACT
Source organism: Gemmatimonadaceae bacterium (assembly GCA_035702925.1). Classification (GTDB taxonomy): domain Bacteria; phylum Gemmatimonadota; class Gemmatimonadetes; order Gemmatimonadales; family Gemmatimonadaceae; genus JABFXC01. The sequence continues at coordinate 1,181 of DASSZC010000518.1, forward strand.
ACGATTCAGGGGATAAAGGCGGATTCATCCGATCCTTTCGTGGTGCGTATGATGAAACTCTTCGCGGTTCAGCATTTCAAATGCTGTTGGGGGCAAGCGTGGTGAGATGATCTCGCCATGCTTGCCCCCAACAATTCGCTCCGGTGCACGGAGCCGCGATCGCCCGCGGAGCGATCCCCAAAATCCTCTAAGATCAGATTTGATCGTGGTTCCCCCCGTTACGACTATCCCCGCGACGTGGCTCGGTCGGTGCCACGACCCTCCCCGTAGAGTCTCGCAGCAGATCGGCTCTATCGTCCGTTCCCGTCCGCCGTCGCTACGATCTCACGGAACGCCCGCTGCAGCGTATCGCTCCACACGAAGGCGTTGCTGCCGACCTTCATCTCGACCTTGCCGGCCTGGGCGATCTGCGTGGCCTGTTCGCGCGAGAGCGTCATCATGATCTGCTCGAGCATGTACCCTTCGCCGACGGTGGCCGAACGGATCGCGCGCGGCAGGGGCACGCGGCTCCTGTCGTCGAGCACGAGGACGACCGTGTGGTCGTAGGCCCACGCCCATTGGTTGGCCGAGCGCACGAGGTGCAGCGTCAGCTCCGACACCGGCGCCTGCTGGGTGCGGCCGGGGAAGGCGTAGAATGCTCCCAGTCTGCTGTCGCGATCGAGCGCCTTCTTCTCCATTTCGACGAGGGTCTGCCCTCGCGACTGGAGGAACTCGCTGGTGACGCCGGCTGTCGCCTGCGCGCCGAGTTTCGGCGCAGCGCCGAGTGTGAGGAATAGTGCTGCCTGCCAGTAAGCTCTTGTCATTGCTGCATCGGTGAGACGGGTCACGAACCACGGTGTCGATCGGTCGACTACAGACGATTTCCGCGTGGGAACGTGACGCTTCAGAAGTAGAGGCTGACGCGGATCGGAAGCAGCGTCGTCGAGACCGAGTGGCGGGTGGGGCGTCGCTCGCGACGATGGCTCGCTGATCAGCTCAGCGGTTTCCGCCCCTCCGTCGCCTCCGTCGGTCCCGCCGCGCGCCGCTGCATGCTGGCGCGGGCGCCGGTGCCTAACGACTTGCGGTGGCAGGCGGGGCAGCGGAAGTAGCCGTCGGCAAGGGCGCTGGCGTTGACTTCGCGGATCAGCACCGCGCGACAGTCGGAATAGGGGCAGCGTACGGTGAGGATGCCCTTGCTGCTGGCGTCGATGGGGGTGAAGCCACCCTTCGGGTGCGCACGATAGGTGACCTGAAGATCCGCGCGCGGCGGAAAGGTGTCAGCGCGATAGAGCGTCGGTGCATGTTGGAGCCGCACGTGGTGCCTCTCGAGAAGAAGACGCTCCTATATGTGGTACTGCGCGCGATCCTGCTTGCACACGCACCAGTCCGGATGAAGCGCGGAGGTTGTCGTCGCAACAGCAATCGCCCGACTTCTGGTCGCGCCGAGGAGGCCACTCTATCGGGATAGTCGTAACGGGGGAACTACAATTCATCCGATTTCAGGGATCACAGCGGATACTGCCTCGGTCAGCCACGGGGAGCGACGCACGCCACCAGGAGCGATCCGAGTTATCCGTAGTGATCCCTGAGATTGTCGTTCACCCGTCAGGACTTCCCGCCTCGAGTGGCCGGTAACGTCGGCGTGATCCCGACGGTGTTGAATGACTCGTTCCTGAACTCGAACCCCGGCGCTCGGCTTACGCGATCACAGCTGCCGATGGGTCGCGCGGACGGTACCAGCGGGCGAAGGCGAAGAGGAGAATCGGGAAGCCGAGGCCAAGCACGGTCGCGAATCCGGACATCAGCGGAACCGCGAGCGCGAGGAACGCGAACACCGCGGCGCAGGTGATGGCGGCGCCCTGGGCGAGGACGGCAGCATCAGCCGAGCGCCTCACGAGCGCGATGCCGGCGGCGACGATCAGTGCGCCGGCGACGAGCGCCATCGTCCCGCCGATCAGCGCGCGGCTGTCGTGGTTGATGATGCCGGCGCCCCAGACCTCCTGCATCGCGTTCATCGCCTCGAGCGCGCCGATCATGATCGCCATGATTCCCATCGTCATCTTCATCATGAAGTCCTCTTCGGTGTGAGTGAAGCTGCTGATGCTCATGCGCAATGCTTCGAGGCGCAGCGCTGGAGCGCTGCGGGCGACGTCGAGACAGGTTGACGTCCAGAAGCTCGTTATGCCCGGTCGCGGCTCGCGGCGCAGGTCGCGGAAGGCGAGCAGCATCTCGCGCTCGTACTGCGCGCGGAAGTCGCGCGGATACGCTCGCAGCATGAGGCGGTAGGCGCGCTCGGCGGCGGTCATGCGGTCTCCACTCCGATCAGCTTCTTCCGGCGCGCGGCGCGGACGAGCTGCTCGAGCCGCCGCGCCTCGGCGCGAGCGACGGCGAGGCCGAGCTTCGTGATCCGGTAGTAGCGGCGGCGTTCGTCGTCGGACTCCGGATCGGCGCGCTCGCCACTCTCGGCGACGAGTCCTGTCTCGAGCAGACGCTTCAGCGAGCCATAGAGCGTCCCGGGCCCGAGGCGGACAGCGCCCTCGCTGCGCTCGGAGACCTCGCGCATGATCGCATAACCGTGGCGCTCGTCGTCGACGAGGGCCATCAGGATCTGGAAGGTCGCCGCGCTCAGGGGGAGAAAAGTCTCCGGCCCGGGAAGCGGGCGCTCGGTCTTCTTCGTCATCGGGACCCTCGGCGGACTGCCACTAGGACGGCTCGCGATATATCGACAGACGATATATACGGCGGTGCGGGAATTCCGTCAAGTGGGGTCGGTGTGGAATCGATCGACGAGATTCGTTTTCAGGGACGAGTCATTCAACACCATCGGGTCCACGCCGCCGTCACCGGCCACTCGAGGCGGGAAGTCCTAACGGGTGAACGACAATTTCAGGGATCACTACGGATAAACGCGGATCGCCCCTGGTGGCGTGCGCTACTCCGCGTGGCTCACCGAGGTCGTATCCGCGGTGATCCCCGAAATCGGAAGAATCGAAGTTCCCCCCGTTACGACTATCCTGTTAGAGGGGCGTCCCCGGGGGCGGCTTCCCTGCCGCGCCGCTTTTCCGCGCTATGGCAGTTCCCGGATCCAGATGTTGCGGAAGCTGATCGGCGGGCTCGGGTCGCCGTGGGCCTGGAGCCTGATCGGCGACGGACCGTGCGCCTTGTACCAGGGCGCGCCGATGTACTGCGTCGTTCCCTTCAGTGCGTAGTCGTTCTGGACGAGCACACCGTTATGAAAGACCGTCACGCGCGCCGGGGTCTTCAGGGTGCCGTCGGTGTTGAAGGCCGGCGCGGTCCAGACGACGTCGTACACCTGCCATTCGCCGGGCTTGCGCATCGCGTTGACGAGGGGCGGCGCCTGCTTGTACATGCTTCCCGCCTGGCCGTTGACGTAGGTCGTGTTGTCGTACGAGTCGACGATCTGCAGCTCGTAGCCGTCGCGGCCGAGTGTGGCGAGGAAGACGCCGCTGTTGCCGCGCGCCTGACCGGAGCCGGTGACGTTGACGGGGACCTGCCACTCGAGATGCAGCTGGTAGTTGTTGAAGGCGCGCTTCGTCTCGATGTCGCCGGCCTTCTTGTCGACGGTGACGATGCCGTCGTGGACGGTCCACTGCGCCGGGGTCTTCGTCCCGGCGCCCACCCACTCGTGGAGGTCGACGCCGTCGAAGAGGCGAATCGCGTCGGAGGGCGCATCGGCGCTGGTGGCGCCCGGGGTGACGATCCTCGGGACGGGGGACCAGACCTCGGTCTCTTCGGGCTTCACGGTCGGCTGCTGGGCGAGGACGAGGGCGGGGGCCGCGGCGGCCGCGGCGCCGGCGAGAACGAAGGCGGCGATGAGTGGCTTGATCATCGGGAGACGAAGCAGCCGACCGCGCGCGCTGTCAAGTTCGGCGCGGCCTGTGCCTTGCGACGCCCGTCCGCACCAGGAGAAGAGAATGGACAAGCCCCGCTCGGAAGCGATCGTCTTCTACGGCGCCACCGGCGACCTCGCGTTCAAGAAGATCTTTCCCGCCTTCCAGCGCATGGTGAAGTCGGGAGTGCTCGACGGTCCCGTGATCGGGGTCGCCCGTCGCGAGTGGTCGCTCGAGCAGCTGCAGGCGCGCGCGAAGGAGAGCATCGAGCAGCACGGGGGCGGGATCGACAGGGAAGCGTTCCCGAAGCTGATGGGAATGCTGCGCTACGTCGAAGGGCCGTACACCGACGACAAGACCTTCGACGACGTCTACAGCGCGCTCGGCGCGGCGAAGTATCCGCTGCACTACATGGCGATCCCGCAGTCGGCGTTCGAGACGGTGGTCAACCAGCTGAGCCGATCGGGTCACGGCCGCGGCGCGCGGCTGGTGCTCGAGAAGCCGTTCGGGACCGACCTCGAGTCGGCGCGGCGGCTGAACGCGATCCTGCACCGCTGCTTCGACGAGGACTCGATCTTCAGGATCGATCACTACCTCGGGAAGGAAGCGGTGCAGAACCTCGTCTTCTTCCGCTTCGCCAACACCTTCCTCGAGCCGATCTGGAATCGCAACTACGTCGAGAACGTCCAGATCACGATGGCCGAGAAGATGGGGATCGAGGGGCGCGGCGCGTTCTACGACCAGACGGGGGCGATCCGCGACGTCGTGCAGAACCACCTGCTGCAGGTGCTCGCGCTCGCCGCCATGGAACCCCCGTCGGGTGACCACGACGCGATCCCTCGCCGGCGTGCCGACGTCTTCCGGGCGATGCCTGCCGCAGATCCCGCGAAGGCCGTTCGC
>DASSZC010000071.1:0-2671 GCA_035702925.1 Gemmatimonadaceae bacterium
CGCGGCGAGCGCCCGGACGCGTCCTGCCTCACGCTCCGCCTGGTCGAGCGCGGACACGACCTGCGCGGCGCGGGCGCTCGCCTGCGAACGGGCGGCCCGGGCGACATCGAGCCGCGCATCGGCGACTCGCCTCGTCGTCGCGTCGGCCGGTGCGGCCATGACGACCGCGACGACGTCGCCGCGGTGCACCGAGTCTCCCTCGACGAGCGGGATGCGCTCGAGCAGTCCGGCAACCGGCGAGGCGACGGCGAAGTGCGCGCGTACCCGCGTCACCGCGTCGGCGTCCACCGTCACCTGCATCGCGCCGACGGTGGCCGGCGCGAGATCCACTTCAGCCGCCGCCGGCCGAAGCGCGCGCCAGACGACCACCGCGATGATGATGACGATGCCCGCGATGATCGCGCGCTTCTTCGTCACCAGAGTCCTCAGCGTTCGCTTCGGCGCGGCTGCCGGGTGCGATGGTGCTGTTCCGGTTGGAACCGGCGGTTGAGCGACCGGCGCGGGAGTGCGCGGCGGAGTGTCAGGTGGCCGCACCACTGTCACGCTCTCGCTCCCCGGGGCTGCACGGTCGATGGATGAGGTGTTGCGCATGTGTCACTCCCGGGTCTTGAGGACCGCGACGAGATCGAGCCGGGTGGTGCGCCGGTACATCAGCACACCGGCGAAGGCGGATGCAGCCAGCACGACCGCGCTGGCGAAGATGTAGGTCGCGGCGCGGGTGACGATCGGGACCTGGTAGTACTCGCTCTCGAATGCGTGGCCGAGATAGCCGGCGAAGACGCGGCCGAGCGCCCACCCGAGCGGGATCGCGGCGATGGTGAGGATCGCCTGCTCGCCGAGCAGCATCGCCCCCACCTCGCGCGTGGTGAAGCCGAGCACGCGCAGGCTCGCCAGCTCGCGGCCGCGCTCGGAGAGGGCGATGCGCGCGCCATTGTAGACGACGCCGAGGGCGATCACCGCCGCGAAGATGACGACGATCGCCGCGGTCGTCCGGAATCCACGAGCCATCATCCGGTCGAACTGCTCGAGCATCGCGACGCGCGACGACGCGCTCATCACCCGCGGCATCGTCCGCAGCTCGTCGAACAGCGCGGCCGGCGGTGGTGCGTCGAGGCGGAGGTAGGCGCCGGTCGCCAGCTCGCGCTCCCCGAACACCCTCCCGATCGCGCCGATGTCGGCGTACGCGTTAGGCGACATCAGCTCGTCGAGGAAGGCGGCGACGACCATGTGGCGCAGCACGCCCGTCTCGAGCAGCTCGACCTCGACGCTGTCGCCGACGCCGATGGCGAGCGGGCCGGCGAGGTTCGCGCTCAGCACGAGCCCATCCGGGGGCAGCGGAAATGTTCGTCCCGTCGTTTCGACGAGGCGGTGCAGGCGTCCGGTCGGCTCGAGCGCGGTGAGGGCGACGGTCCGCGAGCGCGCGCCATGGCGCAGGCGCACCGGGATCGTCCGCACCAGCTCGACGTCGGTCACCCCGGGGAGCGCGGCGAGCGTCTCGCGCACGGATGGCGGCGACGGGTTCACGAACTGCACGCCAAGCGTCTCACGCTGCCCGACGCGGAACTGGACGTCGATCATCCGGTCCGACGCGTCGTACAGGGAGAGCGCGCCCGCCATCATCGCCAGCGCCGAGGCGACGCCGGCGGCGCCGAGCATCGCCCGCGAGGGGCGTCGCTCGAGGCCGCGCAGGATCATCCGCGGCGCGGCACCGATCCGCTCGCCGATCGCGAGGCGGTCGAGCAGCACGCGGCGGTAGCGCGCCGGCGCCGGTGGCTGGAGCGCGACCGCGGGGGGCATCACGGCGACGCGGCGGACCGCGCCTAACGCTCCGCTGAGCGCGGCGGCGAAGATGATCCCGACGGCGATCGCGACGTTCCCCCAGTCGGCGTGGAAGCTGAGCCCGGGGATGCGCAGGATCTCGATGTAGAGCGAGGTATAGAACCGCCCGAACCAGCTGCCGACGGCGATGCCCAACACGATACCGAGGGCGATCGCCGCCGCGGCGTAGGCGAGGTAGTGCAGCGCGACGTTGCGGTTCGTGTAGCCGAACGCCTTGAGGATCGCGATCTGCTCACGCTCGGTCGCGACGAGCCTCGACAGCACCGACCCGACGAGGAAAGCGGCGACCGCGACGAACACCGCGGGGAAGGCGAGCGCCATCACGTCGAGCTGGCGCAGCTCGTTGTCGACGACGCGGTTCGAGAGCTGGTCTTCGCGCCCGATCGCGCCGCGGCCGCCGTAGCGGGCGAGCACGCTGTCCACCTCGGCGATCACCTCCGGCTCGCGCGCACCGGCGGCGAGGGCGATCGCGACGTCGTTGAAGGCACCGCGCATCCCCGTCGCCTGCGCGACGAGGTCATGCGGTGCCCAGAGCAGCCCGAAGCTGCGGACGTCGAGCGCCATCCCCCCGCCGACCTCCTCGTACAGGTAGTCGGGCGCGGCGCCGATGCCGACGACGTGCAGCACGACGCGCCGCTCGTTGATCACGGCGGTGAGCGGGTCACCAGGCCGCAGCCCATTCGCCTCGGCGAAGCGACCGCTGAGAAGGATCTCATCCTCCGCCCCCGGCGCGATGTCGCGTCCCTTCATCACGCGCACGATGTCGAGCGTTCCCGCGATGTCGGAGCCGGCCACGGGGAGCGCGATCATCCGCCCGACCGCGGGAAGCTCG
>DASSZC010000055.1:0-2497 GCA_035702925.1 Gemmatimonadaceae bacterium
ACAGGAGTCACGGAGCGCACGGAGCGGTTGGGTAACTGCCGTGACATTCAGACACGCGGGTCGAGGATCGACATCTCGCCCTCGCAGATGGTGTCAGCTCCGTCATGATCGCCCAACGTGATACACGATTTCAATCAGGCCGGGTTCTGCCGAATCATGGCGATGACCTGACGCCTGATTGGATAGAGCGGCCCAGCACATCGCTGCCTAACGCGTACGCAGCCGGCGCGACGGGTCGCCGCTGATGATTGGCTCGTTCGCGGTCGGACCGTCGAGGATCTCGGGAACGCCGAGGCTCGGCGTCGCGACGCTGACGATCCCGAGGTTGGCGAGCGACGACTCCGTCGCCTGCATGCTCGACGCGGCGGCGTCGATCTCGGCGGAGAGGACGTTCGGGTCGTGCTGGTTCACCGCCATCTCGCTCAGCGCGAGGATCTTGTCCTCGACGCGATCGAGCTCGGCGGCGAGGAAGTTCGCATCCTTGCGCGTGCGGTCGTGGTAGTCGAGCCGCGCCTGCGCTGTCTCGCGCCGCGCCGTGAACGACGCGACCAGCCGCTCATCCTTCGCCGCGGTGGCGTCAGCGAGTCCCTTCTCGATCTCGGCGAGGCGCGCCTTGAGCGCGACCGGGTCGAGCTGCTGCAGGAGCTGCTCGAGCGCGGCGTGCTGGCGAAGGAGCCGCAGGAATCCCCAGAGAAGCTGGTCGAGTCCCGAGGTGCGGAGCGAGCCGACGACGTCAGACGTCTGGCCGTCGGCGACCTGCACCGCCTTCGCCAGGCGGCGCATCTCGAGGCAGCGTCCACGCAGCCGGTTGAAGCGTGCCGCGCTCGCCGCCGGGAGGCTCGTCGCGATCGCGCGCCAGTCGGCGGGCGCGGGCGGCTCGGCCGCTTTCGCTCCGGCGATGCGCGCGTCGATGGCGAGTCGGAATCCGGGAATCGCGGTGAGCATTCCGAGGTACGCACCCTCGACGGCGAGGACGAGCGCGCCGAAGGCCATCGGATCGGGACTGAAGAGCGCGCCGATGAGCGAGCCGCCGAAGATCATCACGTTCCCGGGAATGCGGAACGCGGCCTTCACGTACTCGAGGAAGTTGCCGTCGTCGTCGCGCGGCTTGTCAGCCATCGTCGTCTGCCGTCAGGCGCGAGCGGTCACGTGCCCGCTCGCGTCGTGAGCTCCTGCTGTTCGATGGTGTCGCGGATGGCGAACACCACCTCGAGGAATCCCGGCTCCCGCTGCATGATCTTCGCCGGGCGGTCGGGGGGCGGAACCTCGAGCTGCTGCACGATCGTCCCCGGCGCCGAGGAAAGAATGTACGTGCGGTCGCCGAGATAGACCGCTTCCTCGATCGAGTGCGTCACGAAGAACACCGTCGCCTCGGCCTCGCGCCAGAGCGAGACGAGCATGTCCTGCATGTTGAGGCGAGTGTTCGGGTCGAGCGCGCCGAAGGGCTCGTCCATGAGCAGGATCTTCGGCTTGAGGATGAGCGACCGCGCGATCGCAACGCGCTGCCGCATCCCCCCGGAGAGCTGGTGCGGATACTTGTCGCCATCGCGCTCGACGCTCAGCCCGACCTTCTGCACCGCCTCCTTCGCGCGATCGATGCGCTCCTTCTTCGACACCCCCTGGCACTCGAGGCCGAAGGCGACGTTGTCGAGGACGGTGCGGTTGTCGAAGGAGGTGTAGTCCTGGAACACCATCCCGCGGTCTGCCCCGGGGCCGAGCACCGGCTTCCCGTAGACGCGCACGCGACCCGTGGTCGCCGGATGCTGCGGGGTGAGCCCGGCGATCAGGCGGAGGATCGTCGACTTCCCACACCCCGACGCGCCGAGGATGGTGACGAACTCCCCCTTTCCGGGGAGGTCGTCGACGCGGAAGGTGATGTCGCGGATCGCGGTGTAGCCGTCGTCGTAGGTCTTGGTGACGCGGTCGAACTCGACGACCGGCGGTGGCGCGCTCGGCACCGGCTTCTCGGCGACGACCTCGCGCACCGTGGCGGCGGAGATCGATCCGCCCTCCTTGTCACCGCCGCGCAGGCTGCCCAGCCACCTGCGGACGCCGGCGAACGCCGACGCCCCGGGGATCGGGTGCTCGTCGGTCTCGGTGAGGGGGACGCTGACGCGCTCGGTGGATGCCGCGCCTTCCGGTGCGGCGCGCGGCGGGCTCGCGGGCTTCTCGTCTGCTGGGCGCGACACGCTGCTACTCCTGGGTGCTGCGGTAGGGGAAGAAGCCGCGCTGGAAGAACTTGAGCAGCGCGTCGATGCCGAGGGCGATCGCGAAGATCACGAAGAGGATGGCGAAGATGTCCTCGCGCTGGCCGAGGCGCTGGCTCGTGTTGATCATGTAGCCGAGCCCGTGCTTCGCGTTCACCAGCTCGGCGAGCATGATGTAGCCGAAGGCGAGCCCGAAGAGGTTGCGCAGGCTGTTGTAGATGTCGGGGAGCGCGAGCGGGATGAGCACCTTCGTCACGACCTGGTTCCAGCTCGCGCCTAACGTCTGGCCG
>DASSZC010000033.1:0-4340 GCA_035702925.1 Gemmatimonadaceae bacterium
CGGACGCGCTCGAGGTTCGCCGCCGCGGGCCCGGACGCCCGTATCGCGCTGCCTAACGCGGTGAGCGCCCGGTCGGCGGCGCCCGCCGCCCCGATCCGCACGACCCGCCCCCACCACTCGGCCATGTTGTCGGGTGGCGGCTCGAACCACCCGGCCGGCGCGCGGCGGGCGAGGGCGAGCTGGGCGAGCGACGATCCGCCTAACGGCTCGGTGACGATCTGCGGTCGCGCGGTGTCGGTCACGAAGGGACGGCGGTCATTTGTGATAGGGCTCGCCGCGAACGATCGTCCCGGCCCGGTACAGCTGTTCGGCGAGCACCAGCCTCGCCAGCTCGTGCGGCAGCGTCCACGGCGCGAGCGACAGCCGCGACTTCGACCGCGCACGCACCGTCTCGGAGAGCCCGTACGCGCCGCCGATGAGGAGGGCGACGCTCCGCGCCGCCTCGCGCGTCCGCTGCAGCCACTGCGCAAACGCGTCGGAGGTCATCGCCGTGCCCGCGACGTCGCAGGCGACGACATCGGCGCCGGAGGGGACCTTCGCCAGCAGCCGCTCCCCCTCCCGCTCGCGCACGAGGTCCGCCGAGGCGCCGCGTGCCGGCTCCTCGCGGACCTCGTGGACGTCGAGCGGCCAGTACCGCGCCGCTCGACCTTCGAACTCCTCGATCGCCGCGGCGAGTCCTGGCTCGCGGGGCTTTCCCACCACGATCACCAGGACGCGCACGCGGCTCTCAACAACGCCCGATCAGGCGTAGATCCCGCGGAGGCGATGCACCGTCGCGACGCGGCTGATCGACAGCATGTACGCCGCGGTCCGCATGTTCACCTTGTGCTGCTTGGAGAGGCTGAGCACGTCGGCGAAGCTGCGGCACATGATCTCCTCGAGGCGGCTGTTCACCGTGTCCTCGCTCCAGAAGTAGCCGCCGCGGTCCTGCACCCACTCGAAGTACGAGACCGTCACGCCACCCGCGTTCGCCAGGATGTCCGGGATGACGAAGATCCCCTTCTCCTCGAGGATCGAGTCGGCGCCGGCGGTCGTCGGCCCGTTCGCCCCCTCGGCGATGATCTTCGCCTGGACCTTTCCGGCGTTCTTCGAGGTGATCACGTTCTCGAGCGCGGCCGGGACCAGCACGTCGACGGGGAGGGTCAGCAGCTCGTCGTTGGTGATCGACTCGCCACCCTTGAACCCTTCGAGCGAGCGATGCTGCTTCGCGTGCTCGACTGCCTTGAGGATGTCGATCCCCGCCTTGTTGTGGTACGCGCCGGTGCGGTCGCTGATCGCCACGATCTTGCACCCCTGCTTGGCGAGGAGCTCGGCCGCGATCGAGCCGACGTTGCCGAACCCCTGCACGGCGACCGTCGCCCCCTGCATCGGGACGCCGAGGTGCTTGAGCGCCTCACGGGTCACGATCATCACCCCGCGCCCCGTCGCCTCGCGGCGGCCGAGCGAACCGCCCATCTCCACCGGCTTCCCGGTGACGACAGCGGTCACCGTATGCCGCACGTGCATCGAGTAGGTGTCCATCACCCACGCCATCACCCGCTCATTGGTGTTGACGTCCGGTGCCGGCACGTCAGAGTCGGGACCGAGGGTGTTGATGATCCCGGCGGTGTAGCGGCGCGTCAGGCGCTCGAGCTCGGAGACGCTCATCTTCAGCGGGTCGCAGATGACCCCGCCCTTCGCTCCCCCGAAGGGGATGTTCACCGCCGCGCACTTCCACGTCATCCACGCTGCGAGCGCCTTCACCTCGTCGAGGTTGACGTGCATGTCGAAGCGGATGCCGCCCTTCGCCGGTCCGCGCGACGTGTTGTGCAGCACGCGGTATCCCGTGAACACCTCGATCTCCCCATTATCCATCAGCACCGGAACGGAGACGGTGATCTCCTTCTCGGCGTGGCGCAGAACCTTGTACAGTCCCGGCTCGAGGTCGAGCAGCTCGGCTGCCCGGTCGAACCGTGACATCATCGACTCGAAGGGATTCTCCTCGTTGAGAAAACGGTCCTTGTCCGGACGGACGATCTTGTCGGTAGGAAGGCGAAGGTCGGATGCCATGGTTTGGTCGAAAGGCCGGCCGCGCCGGCGTTAGCTCAGAAGGTCGAGCGTGCTGCGAGCAATCCATCGAGCAGCTGGTCGAGGATATCGAGCCCCTGCTCCACGTTCACGTGCTGGGAAACATACCATAACCGCGGCGCCTCGGCAGGCCAATGGGGGGCCAGCTTGACCGCGTCCTTGAGGGTACAGACGACCAGCTCCGCCCCCCCGGTTTCGAGGGCGATCCGTGCCGTTTCGTTCGGCGTGAAGTCGTAATGATCCGGGAAGACGCTCGTGGTGACGATTGTCGCACCGGCCATCTCGAGCTGCCGGATGAAGGCGGCCGGGTCGCCGATCGCGGCGATCACGTGAATGCGCTTGCCGGCGATGTCAGCGAGGGGGCGCGCCTCGGTGCCGCGCGCGTCCCGCAGCTGCCCGGGTGCGAGCCAGACGATTGCCGTCGCCAGCGTTGGAACCGTTGCCTCGAGCGCGGCGACGACCTCGTGCGCCTCGGCGCTGCTCGCTGCCTTGCGTGTCACGATCGTCAACGCCGCACGGCGCAGCCCGCGGACCGGCTCGCGCCAGGGTCCGGCGGGGAGGAGCCGCTGCTTCGCGCTCCAGCTGTCCGCGCTCACCAGCACCACGTCGCCCCAGCGATCGGCACGGCGATGCTGGAATGCGTCATCGAGCACCGCGACGTCGGCTCCGAGCACGCGTGCCTTCGCCACCCCGGCAACGCGGTCCGCGGAGACGACCACCGGGATGTCGGGATTGAGCGTGGCGTGCACGAGCGGCTCGTCGCCGCCGTAGCCGCGGAGGACGATGGCCGGTTGTCCTCCGCGATCGCGGAGCCGTGCTGCGATGTACGCCGATACCGGAGTCTTCCCCGTTCCCCCGACGCTCAGGTTTCCGACGCTGAGCGCAGGAAGCACCGTGCGCCGCGCGGGGAAGATCCCGAGGTCGTAGAGCGCGCCGCGCGCGGCGACGATCCCGCGGTAGAGCCCCGCCGCCGGCGCGAGTGCCAGCCGGGCGAGTCGTGACACCGGGTCGGTACCGTGCCAGATGCGATCGACGACGTTTGTCGCCTCGCGCTCGTCTCCGTTCGCGTCAGGCGGTTGCGGCGGCACGCTCGGCGTCCTCCATCAGCTGCTGGAAGCGCGGTGCCTCGCTCGACGCCGCACGGGCGTCCCCCGCGCTGACGTGCGCCGCCGCTCCATAGGAGATGACGATGCGCGTGAAGGGGCGCGGAATCATGAACCGGTCCCAGCTCCCGAGCCGCCACGCGGACCGGGCGACCACGGTTGCCGGGATGATCGCCGCGCCCGTGCGCTGCGCGACGATCAGCGCTCCGGGCGCGAAGCTCCTTGCCGGGCCGCGCGGACCATCTGGAGTGACCGCGATATCCTGCCCCGACTCCACCTGCCGCACCATGGAGAGGAGCGCGCGACCCGCGCCGCGGGTCGTCGATCCGCGCACCGTGCGATGTCCGAGCGCGGTCGCGATGCGGGCGATGATCTCTCCATCGCGATGTTCGCTGATGAGGATCGCCACGCCCTCGCCGCGATGCTGGTACAGCAGGGGGAGCATCTGCCCGTGCCAGAGGGTGATGATCACCGCGCGCCCTGCCTCACGCTCGGCGCGGAGCCCCTCGTCGCCGATGACGCGCATGCGCCAGGTCGCGGCGAGCGCGCGCACGAGCAGCGCGCCGAGGCGGACGATCCAGCGCATCTTTGCGCTCGGCGCTGCCTCCTCGATGGGCGGCGGCGCGGTCGGCGTCGGCTTCCACGGCGGGGGCTGCCCGGTCATTGCGCGATGCCTAACGCGAGGCGGGCGACACGCCCCGCCGCACCGGGTGTCCCCAGCTTCCCGCGGACCTCCGCCAGCCCCCGCACGACGTCCGCGCGCCTGACGCTGCGCGGGTCGATCAACCGCTGCAGCTCGTCGGCGACGTCGCGCGGCTCGAGCGCATCCTGGACGAACTCGCGGGCGACCTCCCGACCGGCGACGACGTTGACCAAGCCGATGTGCGGGATCTTCACCACCCGTCGCGCGATGGCGTACGTCAACGCGTTCGTGCGATAGGCGACCACGAGCGGGCAGCCGGCGACCGCGGCCTCGAGGGTCGTCGTTCCACTCTTGCACATCGCCGCATCGGCAGCGCGCAGGAGCGGGAAGGAGGCGCCGCGCACCATCGGGAACGGCACCTGTCCGGCATCGAGCTGGATCGTCGACGCGACGCTGACGACGACCTGCAGCGCGGGAATTCGCCGCTGCAGCTCCGTCCCCGTTGCCACGAAGTCGTCCAGATGGCG